>CAZOCW010000080.1:0-4666 GCA_964578405.1 uncultured archaeon
CAGGGAAACTTACACTAAATAACTATTTATACAATGGAGACTATCTCCCGCAATATAGAATTAAATTTAACACGGAAACAAATTGCACGATAACAACTGCGCTTGAATCAATGGCTAAAACAATTCCAAACACCCCAATATATCTTGGGGGAAATAATGACTTTGTCTGGTGTGAAATTAATGCAGGAAATGGGCCAAAGGCATATCAAACAGGCGCTATTGATTGCAATCAAAAGATCCAAACAAATATTGACTACAATTTCCAAGTTGCTACTGCTTCAATTCCTGCAGGCACCACTTGGCTTGCTTGGTGCGATTAAATTTCATCAATCAACGAATTTTAGCATAGCTTTTTTAATACTCAAAAATTCGAATTCATAATGAAAGGATTTTTTTCTTTTGCAATAGCAATGGCAATGCTTGTCATATTACTATATTTTACAATTGGAAATAATGAAAATCAACTACTTTTTGAAAAAACTAAAAATGAGTTAATGAAAGCTGAAGAATCCAATAAAGAAAGAACACTTCTCGAAAATAACACTGACAAAATAATAAGTGTAAAACTCAACGAACAAATACTTTTGAAAAACTATAATGTGATAAAGGCTCAAAACTCGATTAATAGTGCTCTTGCCAATTACTTAAAAAATAAAACCAACACTAGTGGAATTTTCTTTGAAAATTTGGGCGAAGTTAGCACTACATTCCTAAATGAAAATTCAAGCGTACTAATACTCACAGTGCGCGGAGTAACTTATGCAGAGTACACTTACACTTCAAACCCCTCACTCAATACTATTGTTAGCAAAAGATTCGGCGAGAAAATAATTACTTATTTTAAAATCCCAATCGGGTATACCCAAAGAAAAATGGAAATTACTGGATGAAAGAATGAATTCACTTGATGCAATAATTGCACTTTGTGCACTTCTTTTCGGGTTTGCAATAATGCTTGGGGTAATTAACGAACAAAAAACAAATGTCGAAGAAGCGCTTAATTCGACTAATGCAAAAACTAATTCACTCATTTGCGGAGCAATAATTGACTCAATGTTTTCTAACTCTGCGGAAGAATACATTAGTGAATTAAAATGCGAAGCAAACGCACAAGAACTCAGCTATATACAAGAAGGAAAAACCAAAACTGCGAATGCATTAACCCCCGTAAATAAAACTACTTTGCTCGAGGTGAAAATACTTGAACATTACAAATAAACCTGTTGCGCACACAAAATATAGGACAAATTTTAAACATATGAATTCTCGAGGAATTATTTTTTCCCTTGATGCAGGAATTAGTTTTACAATAACTTTAGTGACTACTCTATTATTTGCCACATTTTTAGCTCAAAATGCATTTAGCTCCGAAAATGAGATTAAGAATTTTGAACTTGAAGAAAAAGCAATGCTTATCGCTGATTCACTAGTAAAAAACTATGACGAAAACAATACTATTCTCGGAGCTTGTATTTTAGACATTGACAAAAAAAGAGTACGAACTAACGAAATATCACTCTCAAATTTAAGTTCAGCAAAAAAACTTTCATTTAGCGAAGTCTATGTTGAAAATATCTTAATCAAAACAAACTCTTTCCAAAAAACTTTTCAAATTGAAACAAAGAGCTCCGTGCAGTGTATTAGTGTTAAAAGATTTGTATTAATTGATGGAGAAAAAGGAATTATTGAGGTGAAAACATGCACCACACAATAGACAAACAAAGAAATACAAGAGGATTTGTATTTTCCCTTGAAGCAACAATTTCACTAATTCTTTTTGTCTTAATGCTAGTGGCACTTCCAATACATGAAAATAGTTCACTAAAAGAGTTATTAATTTTACAACAAGAAAATGACTTACTCCGCGTTTGGAGCGCAAAAGAAAGTTCTCCACAAGAAATGATTTATGATGTCAAGTTAATGTTTGGAGAAAATGGAGAGCTTTGGATAAATGAAATAAAAATGAATAATGGAATAACTGCAAAAAATTCAATTGCAAGCGAAGGAATAATATTAGATAACTCTCTTAATGAAAACAAAATACGAATTACTGTTAACTACAATTAAGGGAATTTTTCAAAAGCCGTAACTTTTAACCCATTGGATAATTTTTGAATAGTTATTACAAATTTTCCATTAAACTCTTGTTTTGGAAAAACTTGCACTACCCCCATTTCAACTGGAAACTCTTTTTCCCCACTAGAAAATAAAATTGAGGTGCCTCTTGAAGAGACAGTTATGCTTTTTGAAGCAAAATAATCAAATTGCTTTATTGACCCATCACCCAAAAACTTCATTAAAGAAACTTGCTCATTTAAATCATTTGAAATTCTTTTTGCGAGTAATTCATCTCCTGCTGAAAGAAAACTTTGAGTGGTTTGACTCATTACTGGAAGCATTACCCCAAGTACTCCAAAAAAAGCGGTGAGTAAAAGCAAATACTCTATTGAAGATTGAGCACGCGAACTCATAATTACCAAGTCCCCCCACAGAATTTTACTTGATATCATCAATTTTCTTTAGAACGCTTTCAGAACTATCTTTTAGTTTCTTTGCTCCAGATTCACTAGTTGATTGAAGTTGAGAAACAAGAATTAGCACCACTGCAACAACAGCCGCAAGCACTATAATTAGTTCCACAGAAATTTGTGCCCTCTCTTCAATAATTAATTTATTTCCACTCATAAAACATCACAAAAGATGCTCTAGTTTTTGTGAATAAAAAGCTTACTTTGATTACGGCGAATGACGAATTAGTTTCTGAGTTTTTGCTCTTTAATAGCATGAACCACTTTCCCGGAAGGAAGTAAAGTAACGGTAAAAGTTTCAAGCGAATTATAAGAAGGGATAAAAATTTTTGTTTCTCTTACTACTTTTCCATCTGAAATTTTAGCAACTTGCATTACTGAGTCCGCTTTTCCAAGTTCATCAAAAATGACAAGCTCTTTTTTATTATTTTTTAACATCAAACTTTTAAAAAAAATTAATTGTTTCTTTAAGTTTTTTACTAACTCTTCTGGACGAGCAATAAATCTACTCGCAGCTTCTCTTGCAAGATCCGAATTAATTTCTGAAGACCTTTCTGCAGCAGTTAGAGTAGCAAATGGATTTTTTCCCTGCAAAATATCCATTTCCAAAACTGGGTGAAGCCAAGAGAATTGCCCCCTTCTTTCAAAATCCAAAATTCGGGCATTTGCAATTTTAATAAGTTTACCAGCATGCCCTAAACTCTTCAAGTGCTTTTCAGCTCTAGCCCCCACTTCTTGAGACAATACAACAACTTTTCTAACTGATTTTAAATCACTAGGAGTGATTCTTGGAGAAATATTTGCATAAGTTAATTCTCCAATTTTATTAAACTGAAGATCACTGACAACACCAGTTTTTACCAAAGTGTTAAATCGATTAATTGCTGCTTGAGTAATTTTACGAGGATTTCTTCTCACCCTTACGCTTAAGGGAAGAGAATGCTGAGGAGTAATATTAATTCTAACTCTAGAAATCTTCTTTACCATACATAGATTCAAACTGTGAAATATTTAAACTTGTCCATCCAATCCTTACTTGATAAGATGTCTCATAAAAAAATATCAATTTTAACTTTCTCCCCACAAGAGAAAAAAGACTTAATTGTGTCATGGTTAACTTTAAGCTTGGCTTTTGCAGTAATGATTAATCCTGTGTTCTTTAACATTACAAGTTTAATTATTTCAATTCCAATTGCACTAGTTGCTGTTGGAACAGGATTTGTTTTGCACGAACTTGCACACAGAGAAGCAGCTAAACACTACGGTTTTCACTCAGAGTTTAGAGCATGGTACGGCGGACTTGCAATTGCTGTAGGGCTTGCAGTAGTTACTCAAGGACAATTTCTTTTTGCAGCACCCGGAGCAACATATTTTGTTGGAGAAAACGTTTCAAGAAAACAAAATGGAATAATTTCTGTAGCAGGACCAGTAACAAATTTAATAGTTGGATTAATTCTAGTTGTAATAGGAAGTTTATTTACGGATTTTATTCAACTAATCCTAGTTAAAGCTGGTCTAATTAACTTCATGTTCGCAGCATTCAACATGATCCCCCTCTATCCTCTTGACGGAGCAAAAGTACTCGAATGGAAACCATTACTTTGGGTAGGAGTAATATTAGTTGCAGGAATATTAGTGCTAATGCCAGAAATACTACTTATTTCACTTGGAATAAAATAAATTTAGATAACTTAAAAGAAAATAATTTTTTAAATATTTTATCCAACGTAACTTGGTCTAAAGTCTAAAGCTTTTTCTTTAAATTCGCCGTAAGCTTTTACTGATTCTTCAGTAATAACGGGTTTCATCTTTTCAAGTATTTTACTAAAGTGCCTCATTTTTATTGGAGCAGGTTTCATTTTTGTTTCTTCCAAAACTAACAATGCGGATTCTCTTACAAGCCCCTCTATTTCAGCACCTGAAAACCCTTCAGTTTTTTCAACAATTTCCATTACATTCACATCAGCATCAAGTTTTACATTTTTTGTGTGCACTTTGAAAATAGCTTCCCTTGTCTTATTATCAGGAGCAGGAACAAGAATTAATTTGTCTAATATTCCAGCACGTAACAAACCAGGATCGATTAAATCTGGCCTATTTGTTGCTGCAATGAAAATAACATTTTTTTGAGTAGTAAT
>CAZOCW010000081.1:0-4119 GCA_964578405.1 uncultured archaeon
ATTGTAATTAAAGAAATGGTAAAAAGCGCTGGAGCAGATATTACTCACTTAGAAATTATTAGAGGGAGCGAATTTCAATTAAAGAAAGATTACATGATGGATGTATTAAAACTTGCAACTTATACTTCAGTTCACGATGCAACTAAAGCTGCAAGTGATGTTGTTAAATTTGGAGACAATCCAAAGCTATCAGGATTAATTTATCCATTACTTCAAGCACTTGATGAACAATACTTAGGAGTAGATGTACAGTACGGCGGAGTAGATCAAAGAAAGATTATGATGTACGCACGAGAAAACTTACCAAACCTTGGATACAAACCAAGAGTAGAATTTATGACTCCATTAATTCCAGGATTAACTGCAACTGGAAAAATGAGTTCTTCTGATCCAAATTCAAAAATTGATCTTTTAGAGAAAACTGCGGATATTAAATCAAAATTAAATAAAGCTTTTTGCCCTGAAAAGGAAGTGGAAGGAAACGGAGTACTAGCTTTCATGAAATATGTTGTAATGACAATCAAAGAAGATAAAGGAGAAAAATTAATTATTAAACGACCTGATAAGTTTGGTGGAAATTTAGAAATTGCAACTTACTCAGAACTTGAAAACATTTACAAAGAAGGAAAATTACACCCAATGGATCTTAAGACTGCAATGAGTGAAGAAATTGATAAACTACTTGCACCAATCAGAAAATCTTTTGAAGGAAAAGAAAAACTAATCGAAGAAGCTTATCCTGTGAAGAAATAATTCAAAAAATATTATTTTTATGACAGCTGAAAAAGTAATTGTTATTTCTGGCGGAAGCGATGGATTAGGTTATGCTATTGCAAAAAGATTAGCTAAAGACAATCAAGTAATTATTCTTTCAAGAAGCAAAGACAAACTTCAAACTGCTGCTAAAGAAATTAAGTGCGAGTATGAAGTTTGTGATGTAAGCAAATATTCGGATTGTACAAAAGCAATTGAATCAGTTATGAAAAATCACAAACGAATTGATTATTTAATTAACAACGCTGGAATGTGGATTGAGGGAGAAATAGATTCTAATGATGCAGAAAAAATATCTGACGCAGTGAATGTAAATTTACTTGGAACAATTTTCTTAACTAAAGCCTCTCTTCCAATAATGAAAAAACAAAAAGAAGGAACTATAATGAACATTAGTTCCCAAGCAGGATTATATGCAAAAGGAGAGCGAGCAGCATACAATGCAACTAAATGGGGAGTAACTGGATTTACTAAATCACTTGAAATGGAACTCCAAAAATATAAAATAAGAGTAATTGGAATTTATCCTGGAAAATTAAATACAAAAATGTTTGAGAAAATGGGAATTAAAAAAGATCTTAGCGATGCACTTGACCCTGAAGAAATTGCAAAAACAATTGAATTTATCACTACCTTAAAACAAAGCACTTTAATTCCAGAAATTGGATTCAGATACATTTAATATTTATGCCAAGAAAAGGAATTGCGCCAAGATTGCATAGTTCAACAATAACTTCTAATGGAATAATTGGACGCGGACAAAAATATTATTCCCCCTCGGTGGTATGGAGGGCAGAAGTTTCTGAAAAATCCGGGAAAAAATTTAGTGCGGCAGCAAAAACTATTGGAGAAGGAACACCATTCCAATTGAGACATAGTTTTCTTAATCATCAAAAAGCCTGGAAAGCATTTAAAAAAGCAGGATTACCAGTGCCCACATTTTCAAAATTAATGCTAAAAAAAGATAATCCTTATTACTTATCAGTTTTCATGGAAGATTTAGAGAAAAAATATGGCCCCCTTCGAGATATCCATATTGAAGGTTATCCAAAACGTTTGAGTGAATTGACTGCAAAAAATAATTCAACATTAATACGAGATTTAGCAAGTGACCTTGCCACAATACACAAACTTGGTTTTTCAACAGAATTCATTGATTTTTGGCATTTTTATATAACTCCCAATGGTAAAACCAACCGAGTAATACTGGATTTTAATGATTTTTACAAAGCAAAACATCCCCAAGACACAAGAATTAAAGCAAATGAAAATATTCGAATGATAAAATATTATTTTGGAAAAAAAGAATTTTATATTTTTTATAAGGAATACTTACGCAATCTAAGGAAATAAAGTTCACTATTTCTAGGACAAAACTTCTCCGAAAAACCTTATATACCACTTCGAATTAACTCTTGCTGATTAGTGGTGATTTTTTGCCTAATGATGGATACATACAAGATTTGAAAGTTAAAGCGTTCCCAATACAAGCTGGAATACACGTTGCGGTTTTGCATGAAATTGATTCTAAAGAACTTGGAGTAATGGCAGGAGACAGAGTTGAACTTTATAATAAAAATAATGGAAAAAGAATTGTTGCAGTTGTTGATATTACTGAATTTTCAGTAGCACACGATCAAATAGGATTATTTGCTGAAGTTGCTGAAGAACTTGGAGTAAAAAACGGATCAAAAATTACTACTAAAGCTACTGAGACCCTTAGAAGTGCGGAACTAATTAGAAAAAAAATGACTGGGGAAAAATTAACTCTTGAAGAAATTACTACGATTGTAAAAGATATTTCTGATGAAAGATTAAGCGAAATTGAAGCCACTGCTTTTGTTAGTGCAATTTATATGAGAGGACTTGATCTTGATGAAACAATTTCAATGACTAAAGCATTAATTGCTGATGGAAATATTATTGATTTTGGAAAAGGAATTGTTGTTGACAAACACAGTGTTGGCGGAGTTAACGGAAGAGCCACAATGATTGTTGTTCCAATTGTTTGTTCACAAGGATTAATGATGCCTAAAACTTCTTCAAGAAGTATTACTAGTGCTGCTGGAACTGCGGATTCAATGGAAGTACTTGCAAATGTAAATTTAGACATGAAAGAAATTAAATCAATTACTCAAAAAGTTGGAGGAGTAATTACTTGGGGCGGAGCAGTTGATCTTGCACCAGCGGATGATAAAATAATTAAAATTGAACACCCTCTTTCACTTGATCCCGAAGGACAAGTAATTGCATCAGTTTTAGCAAAGAAAGCAAGTGTGGGAAGTAAATTTGTTGTAATTGATTTACCTGTTGGAAAAAATGTTAAAATTAAAGATCAAGAAACTGCAATGCGAATGGCAAAAAAGTTTGTTCAAGTTGGAAAAGAAGTTGGAATGCACGTTGAATCGGTCATTACAAGCGGGGATGAACCTTGTGGACTTGCTTTTGGTGCTGCACTTGAAGCAAAATATGCACTTGAAATACTTGAAGGAAAAAGATTTGATAATTTAGCACAAAAATCTTGCGAACTTGCAGGAGCTATTTTTGAAATGGTTGGAAAATCAAAACTTGGAGAAGGATATGATCTTGCATTAAGTATACTTAATTCAGGAGAAGCTTTAAAGAAAATGAAAGAAATAATTAAAGCCCAAGGCGGAAAAATAAACCAAAGTGAATGCGTTCCAATGGCACCATACAAGAAAGAAATAATGTCTCCAACTGAAGGAATAGTTGAAGAACTAAATACTAAAATATTAACTAAAATTGCAAGAATAACTGGAGCACCAGCAAACAAAACTGCAGGATTAATGCTACATAAAATGGTTGGAGATAAAGTACACAACGGAGATGCATTAATTACTCTTTACGCTGAAAACAAAGAGAAACTTGCACTTGCTGAAAAGTTTGCAATACAAAACTCCCCATACACATTCAAGAAAATAATATTGCAAACAATTAGATGAAATGTGATTCGATGAATCTACTTGAATTAAAATTCATTGGACTCAAAGGAAAATATATCTTAACAATAGTCTTTGTTTATGCCATTGTAATAAATCTTGTAATGGGATTTAGTTTAACTCAATGTCAGTATCCCACTTTGTGCCCAGCAAATGACACACTTTGTGTAGAGCCCCCGCATAGTTGCGGATTCCCTACAGAAGGACTCAGTTTAATCTCTTTGTTAGTTTTTCTTATTCCTATTGAAATAATCCCCTTAGCACTAATTATCATAATTATTGCAGGGATAAAAAAAGTTTTAAAGAAATAGAATTATTTTTTTGATTTAATCCCTTTTTTCTTCAAACTAGCTTTATCGCTTTTTTTGTTTTGTTGCATGTGATT
>CAZOCW010000081.1:4129-4647 GCA_964578405.1 uncultured archaeon
CACTCAAAAACTCTTCTGGAGAAAGTAAGTAAACTTTCTTTTGAGCAAGTTTTAGGGTTTTTATTTTTGCATCAAATTCTTTCTCGTTCCAGCCAAGAGATTTACTCAAAAACCCAAATGATTGTTTCAAAGATCGTTGTAAATCTTTGTTCTTATGACGAAATAATTCTCGCAGGAATGTATAGAAATCTTTTGAATTATTTTTAACATCAAAATCTAATTGAATTACTGTACTCAAACAGTTTGGAGCTGGGAAAAAACTTGATTGCTCAATTGTATCTTCCAAGGTTTCAAGTTTAGCATTTAAATTAATTAAAACAGTTAAAGCAACATATTCTGTTAGACCTTCAAATGCAAGTAATTTTTGAGTGAATCCTTTATCAAGAACCAAAATTACTCTCTTTAGTCCTTTGGATAAACCAAGTTTTGCAAGTAAATCACTAGAAATGTGATAGGGCGGAAGAGAAACAATTTTGTTTACACTAAGTGCTTCCAAACTTTGTTCCAAAACATTCCCA
>CAZOCW010000082.1:0-2410 GCA_964578405.1 uncultured archaeon
TATTTTTTTTTTTAATTCAGCCAATATTTTGAGCATTTTTTATTTGGATTTATCTTGAGCGGGGGTGCTTGATTGTTGTGCTGGGGGTGAAGCAGGGTTTTGCGCAGTTTGTCCTAACCCTATTCTTAACTCTTGAAGGAGAGTGTTTTTTGTTTCTTCATCCACCATGCAATTATTTAGTCTTTTCTTATATTAAAACCTTCTTTGGGAAAAAAGTTCCCTCAGAAGTTGCTGCTTTTAGTACAAGTTCTTCCATGTTGTCATTTTTATTTGCGCTTTTAATTGCATCAAGCCCTTTTGCAATTGTTTCTTCAGTTGCAGGTATTCCTTTGCTTTTCAAGAAATCCGCAACTGCGTGTTTTCCTGAAAGTTTTCCAAGACTAATTTTACTTTTTGCTCCAACACTTGCTGCGCTCATGATTTCGTAGTTTCCATTAAACATTATTACTCCGTGTTGGTGTACTCCGCTTTCGTGCGCAAAGGCATTTGCTCCAACAATTGCTTTGTTTTTTTGTACAATCATTGAACTTTTTTCACTAACAAGTTTACTTGTTGGCACAAGTTCTTCAGTTATAATTCCTGTGTGCATCTTATAGTAATCCTCTCTTGTTTTTAGTGCCATAACAACTTCTTCAAGTGCAGCATTTCCTGCTCTCTCTCCAATTCCATTAATTGTGCACTCAATTTGTTTTGCTCCGTTCATAACCCCTTCTAATGAGTTAGCAGTAGCAAGTCCCAAATCATCATGACAGTGAACACTAATGTTAACATTATTTTCTTTTACTTCCTTCATTTGGGAAATTTCTTTTACAATCATCCCAAATTCTTTTGGTTGAGAATATCCCACAGTGTCCGGGATATTGAGTGTTGTTGCGCCTGCTGCTATTGCAGTACTAAAAGCTTTTTTTAAGAAAGGAATATCCGTTCTTGATGCATCTTCAGCAGAGAATTCAATATTTTCACAAAAACTTTTTGCGTAAGCTACTTGCTTTTTTATTTTTTCAAGTGCCTCTTCTCTTGTAATTCCAAGTTTGTGTTTTAGGTGAATATCACTAGTTGCAAGGAAAACATGTATTCTTGGATTTTTTGCTTCCTTAGTTGCTTCATATGCTTTTTGAATATCATTTTCTATGCATCTAGCAAGTCCGCATAGTTGTGCATTAACTTCTTTCGACATTATTTTGAAAGCATCAAAATCTTTTTGATTAGAGGCAGGAAAACCCGCTTCAATAATGTCTACTCCAAGTGAATCAAGTCTTCTTGCCACTTCTACCTTTTCTTCAAGTGTCATACTTGCGCCAGGACTTTGTTCCCCATCTCTAAGTGTAGTGTCGAAAATTAGTACTCTTCCGACTTCATTTGTTTTATTTATCTTTTCATTCTTTGCAACAATAAAAATCACCCTTCATTTTTTTAAACTTTTTTAATGAAGTTTATCTCGGCTTATAAAAACTCTTAATAGAGAGCCTTAATAAAACTTATTTTAATTCTCCAAAGCCCCTTGGTCGCAACCCTCGAAGCTCGAGTTATTTCAATAAAAGCAGGAGCAATCTTAACGCTATTCCATATTTAGGTAAATCAGTTATATTTGCGTATGAGTATTGCATACTATAACTAACAAGGTTTCTTCTTAAAAGCTTATTCTCTGTGCCCTTTTGCCATTGTTGCTTTTGCTCGATAGCACTTATTTGAATACTTCTCCGGTTTCATTGCTCCAAAATATGAGATCAAGTTCGTCAAATGCAATTTTATGAGTTTTGCAAAACTCTTTCATTTTGCTTTCAATTTCAAGGTATTTTTTTTCACTTAAGTGTGCAGGAACTTCACTAATAACTCCACATTTAACTAAGTTTTTCAAAATGTGTCTATCAAGTATTGCAATGCTTTGCCCAAAACCAATGTTTCTAAGAAAGTGACTTGCTTCTTTTAGTCCATATCCATTAACATTTTCATGTAAAAATTCTCTGCATTTTATTGCATCATTTGGTAATCCATTTTCAAGTAATATTCCTTTGATTTTTTTTGCAGGAAACTTTTCTTGAACTTCAACCAATCGTTTTGCTTTTGTTCTAAAAAATCTAACATTTTTTGCAAAAGGTTCTTTTTGTTTAGCTGTTCCTTTGTGAAGTAACTTGTGTTCTTTAAGTAGATTAATGGTTTTCATTGCTTGCCTTGCAGAGCTTTGTGGGGTAAGAATACAAAAGCACATTTCTTCGTAAATTAGTTCGCTAGATTCAAATGTTTTTTTGTAACCTAAAAGGGCTTCTTTTAGTTTACTTTCTATCTCTGGCCTAGGAATACACATTTGGGGTTTTTTAACCAAAAATATCCCTTTCCTTATTTATCCCATTATTAATTCATCAGTGTTTTGTGAATCTTCTACAATTCTTTCAAGTAGTGCAACGTGTCC
>CAZOCW010000082.1:2420-4641 GCA_964578405.1 uncultured archaeon
TTCTTCAAAGAATTTTTTTACGCTTCCCTTAGTTTTCTCTGCAGCCTCAGCGTAAAATTCAACAGCTAATTTTTCTCTCCAAAGTGCATAAAGTACAGCTGTCATTTCAGCTTGTCCTGAAGGAATTGCATGAATAGCAGGAGCTTTGTTTATTGTAAATTTAATTTCTGTATTAATTTTTGTTCCTTCAGATTTTTCTATTGCTTTTTTTAACTCAAGTATTTTTGCTAAGTGCATGTTTTCTTCTTTTACAAGAAATACAAAAAATGGATTAAGTTCAGAGTTTTTAGTTTTCTCTACTTCGGCTTCATAAAATCCTTTAGCACTTGCTTCCACGTGTTCTGCAATTTTTAGTGCATTAATGATTGATTCTTTTGATTCGCAATCAAGTTTCTTTATTGTTTCTAGTATTTCTTTTGCTTTTACAAAATCCATTTTTTTCACCTAGTTTCTTTGGTAGTTTAACAAATTGTCCCACTGAACTGTTTAAAATCCTTCTTGGGGGCACTTCCTTGGTACAATCTTCGAATGCTATTTTTGGTTAATGTTTTTTAAACAAAGTAATACCCTATTCAATAATAGAAAAGGTGTTATTTTGTTAGAATCTATTGCATTTATCCCTGACGGAAACAGAAGATATGCAAAACAAGCAGGTATTTCTCTTGCTCAAAGCTATTCGCTTGGGACACAAAAAGCACTTGATGTAGTAAAGTGGCTCTCAAAGTATCCTCATATTAAAGCCGGAACTTTTTACACTTTTTCATTAAAGAATTTTGAACGCTCAAAAATGGAGTTAGATATTTTATTTAGAATATTTGAAGAGCAATTGGACAAAGCAAAGAAAAGTTCTCTTTTCGAAGAAAATGGGGTTTCATTAAAATTTATTGGGAGAAGGGAAATGTTTCCTCAAAAGTTACAAGAAAAAATGAATTCCGTTGAAGAGTATACTTCAGATTTTAAAAATTGCCAAATTAATTTAGCTTTGGGTTATGATGGTCAAACAGAAATAGTTGATGCGGCCCAAAAGTTTGCGTTTGATGTTCAGGAAGGAAAAGCAAAACCTGAAGATCTTTCAACAGGGAATTTCTCAAAATACTTGTATGCTGATTTTAAGGCACCAGATTTAATTGTGCGTACTTCAAATGAGCAAAGATTAAGTGGATTTTTAACTTATCAATCTTCATATGCCGAATTTGCATTTATTGATAAATATTGGCCTGCAATTACTGAACAAGATGTTGATTTAGTGGTTCAAACATTTGAGCAAAGAGAAAGAAGATTTGGAAAATAGTTGGTCCTATTTATGGATGAAGTGCTAATTGTAAATAAAAGTAATTTTGAACTTAAAAAGAAAAAGTTTATTGCAAGTGGAGCAAATTCTATTCAAGTAGTAACTGATTTTGATAAAACTCTTACAACTGCAGTGTATAATGGTACAAAAACAAATACTGCAATTTCACAAATGCGTCAAAATAATTTGCTTGGGGAAGAATATGCAAGGAAATCCTTTGCATTATTTGATATGTATCATCCAATAGAGATTGATCCTACTATTCCTCTAGAAACAAAAATTCCTTTGATGGAAGAGTGGTGGGCTAATCACTTGCGTATTATTGTAGATTATGGAATGAATAGAAAGGTAGTTAACAAAGTAATTGCAATTCAATCAAATTATCTTCGAAACGGTGCAAAAAGATTCTTTAATTTGATTTCAAGAAATGAAGTTCCATTACTAATTTTGTCCTCGGCTTTAGGGGATGTGATTGAAGGGGTACTAAAAGTCCATAATCTTCTTACAAGTAATGTTCATGTTATTTCAAATTATTTTGAATTTGATAAAAAGCGAAACGCAATTGGGTACAAAGGAAAAATTGTTCACGTATTTAACAAGGACGAATCCCAAATCCAAGGAACTCCTTATTATGAAAAGATTCTCAAAAGAAAAAATGTGATTTTGATGGGGGATTCTTTAGGGGATCTAAAAATGGTGGGCCAAATTTCTTACAATGAAATAATAAAAATTGGTTTTTTAGTAGAAAATGTGGATTTGCAACTTGAAGACTATAAGAAAAACTTTGATGTGATTTTACTTGGGGATGGATCACTTGAATTTGTAAATGAGTTACTTGTTGAACTTTTTAAAGATAAGAAATAAGTCAAAGTCTATAGCACTAATTTATTCAGAAAATAAGTAGCCCCTCCCAGATTCGAACTGGGGTTA
>CAZOCW010000083.1:0-4617 GCA_964578405.1 uncultured archaeon
ATGTACTTGTTGGAATTAATTTACTAAGAGAGGGAATTGATATTCCTGAACTTGGTTTAGTTGCTATTTTTGATGCTGATAAAGAAGGATTCTTAAGAGATCAAAAAAGTTTAATCCAAATTATTGGAAGAGCTGCAAGAAACTCTACTTCAAAAGTAATTTTGTACGCTGATAAAAATACTGAATCAATGATTAAAGCTATTGCTGAGACAAACAGAAGAAGAACCATCCAATTAGCGTATAACAAAAAGAATCATATTACTCCTAAAACAATAATTAAAGCAATTGAAGATCAAAGCATTATTATCAAAGATACAAAGCACATTCCTAATAAAGAAAAGGAAAGACTCATTACTCAAATGGAAGTTGAAATGCGTGATGCGGCTGAGAGACTTGACTTTGAAATGGCTATTGCATTAAGAGATCAAATTGCAAATATGCAAAAAGAGCTTTTACAAAAAAAGAGTCCTTAATTGTTAATGTAAAAATAAAACTAGTCTTTCTTTTCGCTAAAGTGCATTTCAATTCGAAGTTCTGCTAAGCAGAAAATGAACTTACTGATTTGCATTAAGTGTCTTCTAATACTTGTCATGTCCTTGTTCTTTGATTCTCTCCACTTGAAGTGGTCATCGTAAATCTTAAAATCGTTTTTACCAAATTGAATTGCTTTTTCTTTATCAAATGCAAAAAACATTTTTTGATAAAGTGTAAAATGTTCTTTTACTGAATTTGCGAAAGGCGCAATTTCACTAACCGGCATTTTTGACTTGGCTAAGTGTGTTCCAATGTATTTGAATTCGTCACCAAGTAATTCAAGCAAAAATAGGGTAGTAAACATTACTTGTTTGTTTCTTGGGCTTGGAAGAATAATTTTGTTATTAATCCTACAACAATAGTCGATGAATCGATCAATGTTGATATCAAGTGTGTGAATACTTTTGCATATTGCAATATCTCCAGTTTTGTTGTTCTTAATTAGTAGAATAACTTTTTCGAATAAATCCTCAATTAGTAAAAATATTCTTCTAAGGGAGTTTTCAAACTCTTTATCAGACATTTCTCCCATTTCACGAACAATACAATATCCTACTCCGTGATCAATTACTTCTACTCCAATGAATCTATCTACTACTCCTTGGATCATATCTACGGCTTCTTTTTTTCTAGGTTTTTCACCCATCTTGGAATACTCAAATTGAGAAACATAATAGTTGAAAGGATCTTCATATTTTTTGTTTTCATCATATACGAGTTTTATTTCTTCAAATCCTTCACGATAGGCGGATTGGAAGAATCTCCAAAGCATTGGCATACTTAATCCATCAATATTGATTGTTGTGGATTTGAATTCGGGTCTTTGTTCGCCAGTAATGGTGATTGATTTTCCATTTTCGATAATGTCAATTTCGTCTCCAGCTTTTATGTTCATGTCGTGCGCCCATTTTGAGGGTAATGTAACGGTTAAGGTGTTGTGGCCTTGTTTAATTATTTTCCTTTTCATAACTATATTCTTTACTCAATGTATATTTAAACTATTTGATATATATTCAGTATATTCTTTATATTGTGATATATATACTATTGGGATCGTGCATATATCTTCCATAGTGTGCTATTACTAAGATGGATGCAATTAAAGAAAAAATAATTGTAATTTATGGTGCTGGTGCTATTGGGAGAGGATTTCTTGCACCAACTTTTGCTCGTTTAGGTTATTCTATTTATTTTGTTGATTCTAACCTTTCTTTAGTTACTGAATTAAAATCAAGAAAATCTTACAAAACTGCTTTCTCTAACGGTGCGGGGTATGAAATAGTTGAAGTTCCATATTCTAATGCTTTTTTACCTGGTGAGGAAGACGAGGTCTTAGCACGTGCAGATCTCGTCTTTTCGTGCGTGGGCCCATTAAATGTTCCTTCTTTTGCTAAAAAATTATCCACTGTGAATTCAGTTGTTTCTTTTGAGAATGATTATGGTACTGTGGAATTATTACGAGAACTAAGCGGGAATAAGAATTGTTATTTTGGTGTACCGGATGTAATTACTTCAAATGATGCTCCTAGCGAACTAAAACAAATTGATCCATTGTGTTTAGTTTCTGAGAAAGGGGAATATGCAGTGGAAGAGGGTAATTTTGTAATGCCTTCTACTATCCCTACTTATTCAAAAGGTGGACTAATGAAATACTGGGCTTGTAAATTTTATTTGCATAACACTCCTCATGCTACTGCTGCTTTCTTGGGCAAAATGTTTGGTTGTAAATATTTGCATGAAGCAATGCAACTACCAGTAATTGAAAATGCGGTTCATTCTGTAATGGAGTCTACAAAAAAAGCAATGAAAATAAAGAAACTTGCTGACGATGATTTTATTGATTTTTATGCGGAGAAAGAAATTGAGAGATTTAAGGATCCTCTTTTGTTTGATCCAGTTGCAAGAGTTGGCAGAGAGCCATTAAGAAAACTAAGAGATTGTGATAGATTAATTGGCTCGCTTAAATTTATTTCAGAAACAAATCAAGATCCAACAGGAGCAATTATTACAATTAAATCTGCGTTGCTTGATGTTTTAGAAAATTATGGGAAGGAAGCTTTTGATATTTTGGGGGAAGTACCAACTGAGAAAGCATTAATAGAAAAAGTTTCAAAAATTGTTCCAGGTTCAGAAATATTTGATTCAATAATTAATGCAAATATGTTCCAACTTTTATTTTTAGTTGAGAAACAAAAAGAACATTCTTTAGCTCTTATTCAAAAAGCGCAAGTGTTAAACTGATTTTTCATATTAGTTATTGAAATTTATTCAATTTTTTTAGCAGTAGTAATTATTATTAATCACAGATGGTCTTAATCATATTATGACTGGAAAGATTTCTAATGGGTGGCCAAAGAAAGTTATTTCAAAAAGATTGGCTGTTAGAAGTAAGAGTGCGGCAAGACTTGAACATGCAAAGTTTGTTGATCCTAGAAGTAAGCAAGAAATTGCTTTGTTTAATCGATATAAACATTTATTTAGGTCTGATGTTAATTATTCCGTAGTCATGGCTCAAATAAAAGAAATAGCTGCTGATAAAATAAAGTCAAAAGCTAAACGTGGATAATATGTTAAATAAAATTAAATTTGATATTTTTTCCTTGGCACAATATTCAGTCATATTTGGGGTTGCAGTATTTATCCTAACTGTTTTTTTATCAATTTTATCTTATGGGGGGTATAATTTTTTTGGCCAATTTATTAGTGAACTTGGGATTGGAAAAACTGCCTTTATTTTTAACTTTGGGTTAATTTTTTCAGCAATTCTATTACTCCCATTATCCATTTTACTTTGGGACAAAAAATCAATTTTCTCCAAAGTCGCATCGGTAGTTTCATTTGTTTCATTTTTTGCTTTGGTCGGCATTGGATTTTTTCCAATGGATCAAATGCCCCTGCATTACTATTCCGCAATTATTTTTTTTGTCTTAATTGCAGCAACTATTCTTGTAGTGAGTTTGGAAGATTTTTTAAAAAAGAAACTAACTTATTCTTTTGTTGGGTTTGTTTCATTTTTGATGGTTGTTATTTTTATTCTAAAAAATGAGTTTCCTTATTTACAAAAGATTGCAGTATTTTTTATTCTTCTTTGGGTAATTTTAAGAGTTTTTAAATTAAAAGAGAAAGGATTATGATTTTATATCAATACTTCCAATTAATTTATTTTTTAATCTTGTTAAAGTATCCCATTTCTGTTAATTTAATTAGCGCAAGTTGTTTTACAACATCTGCTCTTGTGCATCCAATTTTATCTATTAGTTCATCAATTATTTTTATTTGCTCATCAGAAAAATATGGGCTTACTCTGTTTTCTTGACTCATAATTCTTCACCATCCAAATATCTTCTAACAGTTCTACTGCAGTGCTGTCACAGCAACTAAATTGATTTTTTCTCTGGAAAGGTTTAAATTACCCTCCAAACCCCATATCACCAGTCAGCAACTAATCAGCAACTGCCAAATTTAGTGTAGTTGAAGGGTTAGTTTTAGTAGTTTAGTTTTTTTGGAGGTTTTAGAATGGAACAGAAGAAATATTTTTTTACATCAGAGAGTGTGACTGAAGGACACCCTGATAAGATTTGTGATCAAGTTTCAGATGGAATACTTGATGAATTATTAAAACAAGATCCTTACTCAAGAGTTGCTGTTGAAACATTAACTACTACTGGATCAATTCACGTTGCTGGGGAAGTTACTACTAAAGGTTACGTTGATGTTCAAAAAGTTGCAAGAACTGTGTTAACAGAAATTGGGTATACTAATCCATTATTTGGTATTGATGGGGAAGATGCTGGTGTTTGGGTTTCTTTACACGGACAATCTCCGGATATATCTCAAGGGGTAAATGAATCATCAAATAAAGAACAGGGTGCTGGAGATCAGGGTATGATGTTTGGGTTTGCAATAAATGAAACTCCTGAATTAATGCCATTGCCAATAATGCTTGCACACAAGTTAGCAATGAAACTTGCCGAAGTAAGAAAAAAAGGAATAATAAAAGATCTTGGGCCTGATGGTAAAACTCAAGTTACAATTGAGTATGATGATAATAAGCCAAAAAGAATTGAGGCTGTTGTTGTTGCT
>CAZOCW010000084.1:0-4605 GCA_964578405.1 uncultured archaeon
GGGCATATAGTACTGGGTCTGCAGCAGAGAGTAGTTTCTTTACAGGAAATATTGATGAAATTGCTATTTGGAATGAAGCATTTACTGCACAAGATGTTTCTGATTTGTATAGAAAAGGAATTTCAAGACTTGATTTAAATGTTTATACTTGCAGCGATGCAAATTGTAATAATAAAACAGGATCACGATATGTTACTCAAATCGATAATAATACACAAACAAATATTCCGGGTCTTCCTGCGGCACGTTACTTAGGCTATGATGCATATTTCAAACCAGCACAAGGATTTGAAAATTATTCAAATGGAATTTTAGGGAATACTTCATTCATTCAAGATATTCTTTTTGACACAAGCATTGCAAATTTACCTCCTGAAGGAAGTATTACAAAAATTGATGGAAATTTATTGGTAAGTCTTCTTCCAGTGTATTCCTCAGCTAATGATGGGATATTGGATGTTAATTTTACTGTGTTTGATCAAACAAATGATAGATTACTTGCAACAGTTAGTTATGCAACTGATGCAAACGAAACTCGTGGAACAATTTTTACACAAGATGTTAATTTAGATTCTTCTAATTGTGCAAGTACTGATTGGAGTTCTTCATTTGTTGAATGTACTCTTCCATTAAATATTGCTGCGCTTTCTGATGGAAATTATTATTTTAAAGTTGATTTAAATGATGGGGTGAATCCAGTTGCATTTTCAGTTACTTCCCAAGTAGTACAAATTGATAATAGTGGACCAACTTTAAGTAGAACTGGGGGAGCACAAACTTGGAAGAGAAACAATGTTGTTGTAAGTGTTGATTGTTTAGATGGAAAAACAATTTGTGATTCTTCTACTGTTAGATACAAAATTGATTCAGGCGCTTGGAATAATTACACTTCTCCTTTTTCATTAAGTGGGGATGGAAATAGAATAATTTCTGTTGATGCTTATGATGTTAAGGGAAATTACTCAGGAGTTCAAAGTTTTAACGTGCTTGTAGGATATAATGGACAATTGCATTCTTATGATGATCAAAATTATCCTCAAAGCTTTTTTGGTAATGGGGAAATTGCAAGATTTGTTTATGATGTAAATTTAGTTATTGCCCCAACTATTAGTGTATTTGATTCAAATGGGACTGAAATAGTAAATACTTTAATGCAAGATATTACTGGGGACTTAACATTTGGAATCATTGGATTAAATACTTATACTTACGATTTCAATGTTTTGGGTAATCTTGGTTGGTACAAAGTAGTAATTTCAAATCAAGAATTTAGAAATGAAATTTACCAAGGCAAAACTTGGATTGATAGATTCCATGATGATACAAATAAAGTTTATCCTTTGTCAATTGATATTAATATTTCTGAACCAGGAATAGTTTCAAGATGGTTCCAACCAATTGATAAAAAAATTGATTTAACGATTAGAGGGTCAAAAGAATCTATGAGGTTACTTGAGGATAAAGGTTCACGAATACTTGAAGTTCCTTCTCAAATGTATGATCAAAATACAATTGGTTACTTTACAACTGGATTTGGACTTGCATTCCTAAGTACAATTGCAAAAGGTCAAACGAAACAATATTTCTTATCTTATTCAAGTTCTTTAACTCCTACAGAGTATACTAGCGACATAAATCTTTCTAATGAAGTTTATACTTTGGATATTAATACAAGTAATTATGCTACAAAGATTTCAAAAATAAAGGGTGGCCAATTAGTTAATGCATCAAATGCCTTAGGGACTGGGGCGCAATATGGGGTAAGCCAAATGCTTGATATTGCTCCAAATGTTATTTCCTCCGGGCAAAGTTATTCAGCAACATCCGATCAATTTCCTTCAATAACAATTGATCTAAATGGCCCAATTATTACTCAAATAACTGCAAAAGGGACAGTAAAAATAGGTTCACCTGATTTTTATGATTACAATACCACATATACATTTTATACAGGGGCTAATTATTTTATTCAAGATACAAATATTATGTCCAAACAAATAAGTCAGAATTTTAGTAACTATTATAGTGACTACTTTGTACTTTCGCCAAATACAGGAAATCATTTTATTTTGGCCGGGGGCAGTATAACTGATGGAAATTTATTAAGGAATAATTCGCAATCATCAACTTCTGATTTGAATTACTTTGGATTATACAATAATGAAACGCTTAATTCGATTGGAATAGTTGAATTAGAAAGTGCTTCTGATCTTTTATTAGCAAGTGTATTGCAACTTAATGATAATGATAATAATACTGGATTTTTCTATAGCCCAATTTTAGAAAATCAAACAATGACTCTTGGGGCAAAAGTTTCTTCAAAATCTGCTAAAGTATTTTTCAATGCACTTAGGGGTTATTTTGATTTGAACAGTAGTTTCTTAGCACTAACAAATCCAATTTTGACGACGTTTGGAGCAACTATTTCAAATGATTCTACTCGTCCAGAACTTATTGATTATAATTATTCTCCTTTAGATTTAAACAATCTTGGGCTAGATTTGAATGATGAAATGGATATGAATTGTTATGCAAATGTTAGTGACGATACTTTGATTGATCATGTTCTTCTTAATGTGAGTGGACAGAATACAAATATAGATTATATTATTGATGTTCAAGACATAAATGCGTTTGTTTCACAAATGATTCCTTCAAGTATTCTTCATGGGGGAATGATTACTTGTACTTTCCATGTAGTTGATATTGCATCAAATGAAGATATTAATAGTGTTTCATTTTATTTGACTGATACAAAACCCCCGCTGATTTATGGGGTAAATAATTCTCCTGACACTAATGCTTTGATTGATCCAAATACAATAATCACTGTGGATGCGAACGTAATGGAGTATGCTGGATTTATGAGTGTTATTTTATATGAACGCCAGCAGGATGAGAATTCAAATTGGACTGATTGGAACTCAATAGTAATGACTAATGACTCAAATTTTTCTGATACAAATTATCATTTCACTACTCAATTTAATACAACTGCACTTGGGGGAAAAGTTGAATATTATATACAAGCAATTGATTCTTTGGGGCGAGATTCTAATAGTGCTACTAAAGTACTTTATTCTTTTATTGATAAAACTTGGGTTGTTTCTCCAAATACTTTAGGAGTTGTTTCTGGTAGTGTTGGAAGTTTAGTTCCCCTTTCGGTAGGTACTTTTAACATAACTAATACAGGAGATGAGCCATTAACATTTAAGATAAAAAGTGACTGGGAAAATAAGGATGAAATATTTTATTCGGCTTTCATATATTCTTCTGAAACATTATCTGGTTATCCTGATGAATCACTTTTATTAAATTCTTCTGAAAGTGTTCCAGTAACTGTTTCTGTAATACCAAAAACAACTGAACGAAGCGATCCATTAAATATTACAGTTTACCCTCAAGATGCAAATACGCAAACAGATTCCAATATTGTGACTGCCACTATAGTTTCTTTAGCAAATGGTCCATTTATGCTTCCTCTTTGGGTTGTTGAAGACCATGCCGTAAGACAAACAGACACTAATGTAGTATTTGTTGCAAAAGTTAGTAATGCGGGAATTGCGGATGCAAATGATGTAACAATTAATTGGAGTTACCCTTCTGATTGGGTCCTTGAGTCTGGTCAATCAAGTGAAACAAATTTAACTTTATTAATTGGGCAAACAATTAATAAAACTTTAATTTTTTCTATTCCTTCAGATGCAAATTTAGGGGATAAAATAGTTTCTTTCTCAGCTGGTTGTTGGGCCGATGAAAATAAAACTAGGGCTATCACTACTGTAACAACTGTTACTGATCTTCAAGGAAATACTGGTGATGGGGATGGTGACGGCGGCTCTGGTGGAACTGGCGGAGCTAGCGGTAATGGTGGCAATAGTGGTGCTGGTAGTGGGGGTTTGCCGTTTGTTCCTGGTCAGGAGGATGCGTTTTTCCAGACGAGTTCTTTCTTTGAGCTTGTAAGAGGGCAAGATAATACATTTCCTATTAAGTTTACTAATCCGTTGGATAATAATTTGCAGAATATTCATTTGAGTGTTTCTGGAATTATTTCTAGGTATTTGAAATTGAAAGATGAAAATATTCCTAGACTTGATTCTAATCAAGAGTTTTCAACTGAGATTGAAATTCTTTCTCCAAAATATTTTAATCCAGGAAAATATGAACTTGTTTTCAAAATTACTGGGGAATTTTTAGATACTTATGGAAGACCAACTAGTTTTGTTGAAGAGAGAACAATTAATTTATTAGTACATGATGTGAATGAATCAAGTGCAAGCGAAATGCTTACTCAAATGCAAAATTTATTGGATCAATTAAAAGAAAATAATTACAAAGTAAATGATTTGCCATTTTTACTCAAAGATGCAAATGTATTATTTGCCCAAAGGGATTTTGATGGGGTTGCTGCAAAGTATGTTTTGGCAAAGAAAGTGTTTGATGATGCGACGTTAGCAGCAAATCAGGCAAAAAATATTTCAGGATTAATTGGCGCTGCATCAAGTAGAGGGGTAGATACTCCTAACACAAACAGATTACTTGCACTAGCTCAACTTGCGTTCCAAAGAGGGGATTATGCGTTGGCGTTATCAAGGCTTAAGGAAG
>CAZOCW010000085.1:0-1364 GCA_964578405.1 uncultured archaeon
TGATCACGCGCTTAAACAAGAAAAAAGAATACTTAGAAAGTTTGAATTTGCGGGCAAATAATCCCAAAACTTTTGCTTTTTAGAAACCTTTATTAATTGAATAACTCCACTCTTTAGCAGTGAATCAAATGAATAAAAAATTGATTTTTGTATTATTATTACTCTCAGTTCTGGGTTTATTCTTTGGTTGTAATCAAATTGCACAAAAAAATGATTTTTTGAAAGTTGACGGAAGTATGTGTAAGGTTGAAGGAAAACCAGTTGTTAGAATGTTTTCTACTACTTGGTGCCCTCACTGCGAATGGGTAAAACCAACTTTTGATAGTGTTGCTAAAGAATATATGGATGCAGATAAAATTGTTGCTTACCACTGGCAAGTAGATATACAAGACAACACTTTAACTGATGCTAATGAAGGAACTATCCCTGATTCAGAAATGGCTGTTTTTAATCAATTTAATCCAAAAGGAAGTATTCCTACTTTTGTTTTCGGATGCAGATATTATAGAATTGGAAATGGTTTTGAACAACAAAAAGACCTTAATGCTGAAAGAGCGGAGTTTGTTAAAATAATTGAACAATTGCTTAAAGAAAACTAATAACTTATTCAAAATAGTTTTACATTCTAACCAAATTCAAATTTGGCAGAACATAAACGTATATTTAAAAACAAAATCAGCCTGATTCTATCAAAAAAGTAAAGTGATTAACATGGTTTCTAAAGCAAGAGATATTATCAAACTCAGTGGAGTATCAAAGATTTATGGTGTCGGAGACATTGAAATTCGCGCACTTGATTGTGTTAATTTAACTATCTCTGAAAATGAATATGTTTCCATAATGGGTCCAAGTGGATCTGGAAAAACTACTTTACTTGATGTATTAACTACCATGATGAAACCGACTAGCGGAAGTGTATATATTGAAGGAGTGGACACAACAAAAATGTCTAACTCAGAACTTGCTTCATTTAGAGGAAAGAAAATTGGTTTTATTTTCCAAACTTTTAACTTAATGCCAAAACTTACTGCACTTGAAAATGTAATTGAACCAATGTGGATTAATGGTGTGCCTAGAGCAGAAAGAGAACCTAGAGCTCGTGAATTACTTGAAGAAGTTGGTCTAAGTGATCGACTAAAAAATAGACCAAATCAATTATCTGGTGGGCAAAAACAAAGAGTGGCTATTGCAAGAGCATTAGCATTAAATCCTAATATTATTGTTGCTGATGAACCTACTGGAAACTTGGATTCTAAATCCGGAGTAAAAGTAATGGAAATACTAAAAGATTTGCATCAGAAAGAAAAAAGAACCGTAATTGTTGTTACCCACGATGAAAGCATTGGAAAACAAGCAGAAAGAAG
>CAZOCW010000085.1:1374-4482 GCA_964578405.1 uncultured archaeon
AATCCAATAGTAAATATGCGAAGGATTTATTATGGTTGAAAAAAGACCTGAACAAAAAATAAGACAAATTAATTATGATGAATATGAAAAAATGCTGGAAAAATTTATTAGTAAAATTAAAGTTTATATAAAAAATGAAAATACAAAAGGAAAAGTTTTTTCGGGATTGTATGGATTACCTAGAGGGGGACTACCAATTGCAGTCCACCTTTCCCATCACTTAGAATTACCCTTATTTTTAGAACCAAAAGAGAATTGTATAATTATTGATGATATTAGTGATAGCGGAAAAACTTTGTTAAAGTACAAGGGCAAGTACCCAATTTTTACTTTATTGTATAAAGAAAAAACACTTGTAATCCCAGATATTAGTATAGAAATGGTTTTTGAAGAAGATTGGATTAATTTCCCTTGGGAAAATGTAAAAGAATAGAAACCCAAATCAAATAATTATTTTTGTTTAAGGTATAAAATTATTAATTAAAATTACAAGGTTATTTTTATGCAATTTGATATTGATGTTCTGGAGAATTCAATTAAGAATTTACGAAGAGCTGGAATGCGAACTGTTCTAACTCTTATTGGAGTAATTATTGGAATTGCTGCAATTGTTAGTCTTCTTTCTATTGGACAAGGACTTAATGTAGCTGTTGAAAAGCAATTTCAAAGTCTTGGATCAAATACGATTTTTGTAATTCCTGGAGCAGCTGCTAGAGGACTTGCAAGTGTAAAACTTACAGACAATGATCTCACTCAAATTGAAGGAATAAGAGGGGTAACAAGTGCTGTCCCTGTTTATGGTGCTGCCGCAGTTTTGGAATACAATGGACAAAAAATAAATATTCAGGTTAGTGCAGCTGATGCAGAAAAATCAAGTATTTTTGATGATACGGGGTATTTTGAGGTTGCAGAAGGAAGAACGTTTTACAAAAATGATTCCTCAGCCGTATTAATTGGGGATAAAATATCAAACACCTATTTTGATAGAAAAATAACAACAAGAAAAATAGTTACAATTAACGGAGTTCCATTTACGGTAATTGGAATAATGAAACCTCAATCACAAAGTTTTGGGGGAGGACCAAACACAGGAACAAGTGTGTTTATGTCACTTGATGCTTTCAATAAAATAGCGAAAAATGTCTCTCCTTCAATAATATTTGTTAAAACTGATTCTGGAAATGATGTTAGTTATGCAGTTGATGAAATAAAAGATTACATGGATAAAAAATATGGTAAAAAAAGTGTTCTTGTTTCAAGTGCTGCGGATTTACTAAAACAAGTTAATGCAATTCTTGGGGTAATTACGTTAGTTATTGCAGGAATTGGAGGAATTTCTCTTGTTGTGGGAGGAATTGGAATAATGAATGCAATGATTACTGCGGTACTTGAGAGGACTCGAGAAATTGGTTTAATGAAAGCGCTTGGCGCAGCAAATGAAAGAATACTAGTATTATTTATTTTAGAAGCTGGATTTATTGGATTAATTGGGGGAATAATTGGAATGCTTTTGGGTTATGGGTTATCCGCACTTATTGCATTTATTGGAACAAGTTCGGGATTTGCACTTAACGCAGTAATGACTCCAGAAATTACACTTGGGGCATTAGCATTTGCATTAATTATTGGAATTGTTTCAGGATTATTGCCTGCAATAAGGGCAGCAAATTTAGACCCGGTTGTTGCTTTGAGGTATGAGTGATTGTTATGTTAGACACAGTTATTTACTCATTAAAAAATCTAAGAAGAGAAGGTATTCGAACTTTCTTAACGCTTATTGGAGTAGTAATTGGAATTGCTGCAATTGTTGCTTTACTCTCAGTTGGACAAGGACTAAACCAAGCGGTTAGTACTCAACTTGAACAATTAGGTTCAAATACAATCTATGTAATTCCGGGAAATCCATTTAGTGGAGGAAGTTATGCAAAAATTACTATTACTGAATCGGATTTAGATAAAATTAAATCAATTTCAAATGTTACGGATGTAATTCCAATGTATATGCTCCCAGTAAATGTTACTTATGGAAAAGAAAACTATGGAGCAACTGCACTAGGGATAGACCCTGTTGAAGGAAAAGTTTTCATTGATTTAGGATATTATGCAATTGATGATGGACAATGGCTCTCAAAGGGAGATTCTTCTTCAATTTTAATTGGAGACAAAATGGCTACGGATGCTTTTGAAAAAGAAATAAGTGTTAGAAAACTTCTTTTATTGAATGGAGAAGAGTTTAAAGTTTCGGGGATAATTAGTCAAAAAATTCAATCAGAAATGAGTTCTAGTAATCTTGTAGTAATGTCAGTTGATTCAATAAAAAAACTTTCTCCAACAATTGGCCCTGCTGAAACTTGGATTAGAACAACATCTGCAAGCGATGTAACTAATGTTGCTGACAAAATTACAACTTATTTTGAAAGAAAATATGGAGAAAAAAGTGTGTATGTTGTTACTTCAGATCAATTACTTGAACAAGTAAATCAAATATTTGGATTAATTACTGTTTTCTTAGTTGGAATTGGAAGTATTTCAATCATTGTTGGAGGAGTAGGCATAATGAACGCAATGGTTACTTCAGTAGTTGAAAGAACAAAAGAAATTGGAATAATGAAAGCACTTGGGGCATCAAACTTTAGAATACTTGCAATCTTTTTACTTGAAGCAGGATTTATTGGAATGATTGGGGGACTAATTGGAATTGCAATTGGATATGGATTATCAATTATTGTTGCAATTATTGGAGCACAATCTGGATTCCCTCTTGAAGCCGGAATCACTTGGCAAATTACACTTGGAGCACTTGCATTCTCAATGATCTTAGGAATGGTTTCAGGAGCTCTACCAGCATGGAGAGCAGCAAACTTAGATCCAATTGAAGCACTTAGATACGAATAGACGAATATTCAATTAGGAAATTATTTTAAATAACAAAATCCTATTCTTAACATGCGAAAATCAATTTTTAAAGCACAGGCCCACTTGTGTGGGCATGCCCCATCGTATTCTCAAGGACAGGGCCTGTCCTGTGCAACAGCACAGGGCACTATCGAGTATTTGGTTATTGTTTCTATTGTTGTTGTTCTTTCACTTGTGGTCGTAGGAGTTGTT
>CAZOCW010000086.1:0-1667 GCA_964578405.1 uncultured archaeon
CTCAGGGTATGGTACAACTGATTATAATTATTTAGTTTTGAATACGAATAATGGTTTGGATAAAAATGGACACATTTACGGAACACAAATCGAACCAACTGTTGAAAAAGATTTGAATAATGGATTACTTGGGTTATGGCACTTAAATGGAAATACAACTGATTCGAGTGTTTATGGAAATACTGGAGTATTATATTCACAAGGTTCATTCCAAACAGGATTGTTTGGGACTAATTCAGTATATTTTAATTCAGTAAATAATTCAAATAATAGTATGGATGCGAACTCTTCAAGGTATACAATTACTAGTCTTAGTCAACCATTTACTCTGTCAGTTTGGTTCAATAACCAAGGTACTTACACCAGTTATCCTCGGGGCGGAGGAGGTATAATACGTCTTGGAAATATTCTTGTAAATGGCGCTGTAATGATTGGACTACAATTAACAAATACAAATGGATTTCAAGCATATTATTGTCAGCAAGGAGTTGCTTGTTATACAACAACTGAAAAAGTGATAGTTAATAATCGTTGGTATCACGGGGTGTTTGTTTATGATGGGTCAAAATTATTTTCATATCTTAATGGTGAATCTAGTTTGCCTTCAACAGTAACTAGTTTTACTCCGGTTACTACAGGGACGGGGTATATGGTGATTGGGGCAAATTATCCAACTGGTGGGGAAAATCCTTACAAAGGATATGTTGAAGAAGTTGCGATTTGGAATCGTGCTCTTGATGCTAATTCAATTAAGGAATTGTTTAACAAAGAGGCGACAACGATTGGCGTTAAGTATCGTGGGTGTGTGGATTCTACTTGTTCAACTAATCCTTCTTGGTCAAGTTTGACTTACCCTGATTCAAATAGTAAAATTAATTTGGATTTGATTGATGGTAGTCAATTTATGCAATACGCACTATATCCAACGCTTTATCAATTCCCTGATGGAAATTATTTCCCAACTGCGTTTGCAAGTATTAGAGATGTTAATTTAGTTTATACTAATTAGCGTTTTACTCTTTCTCTTGCAATTATCTCTTTTAGTAAATCAAAGTACTCAAGTTCTCCTTCGTGTCCTACTCGAGCTAACTTGTCGTTGAAAATAAGTTGAGCACCACTGTGTTTTAATCTAGCAAATTGAGCTGGATCAGTTTTTGATAATTGTTGCAATAGACCGGGAAGAGTAAAAACAAAATAATCCGTTCTTTTTAATCTTTCTTTGGAGTTCTCAAGAGAGGAGGAATCAAACCCTAAAGAAAAAACTTTTTTTGGATTAATATGGATTCGCTCAAGAAATGCTTCAAAATCATTCTTAACCATTGGGGAGTTTAATAATCCTGCCTCGCAAACAAAAACAACTCTGATGGGTTTTCCTTTTCGCTTTTCCATAATTTGTGCAAGAGAGGGGGGAAGAGCGGTTTTTGAAAGAAGAACTCTTTTTACTCGTGCTTTAAAACGTTTACTTGCAGCTGAGAGAATGGTTTTTTCAACAGTCTTAATTTTTGCTAAGGGGTGCATAGTACAACTAATGTCTTTACTCAATTAAATACTTTTCCTCAATAAAAATTATTTTGAGAAGTTTATTGTTAGATCTTCTTTTTTTTTTTTTTTTAACTTTTTAATTGCGTGTTCTCTCTTTAGAGCCAAACTCAAAGAAGGTTGATCTT
>CAZOCW010000086.1:1677-4362 GCA_964578405.1 uncultured archaeon
ATCAAACCCTATTTGGTCTTCATTGACTTATCCTGATTCGAATAGTAAAATAAATCTTGATTCAATTGATGGAAGTCAATACTTGCAATACGCGTTGTATCCGGCCCTTTACACTTTCCCTGATGGAAATATTTTTCCAACTGCATTTGCAAGTATTAGAGATGTAAATTTAGTTTATGTAAACTAATTTTTACAAGTTCTTCTTTTTGTTTCCTTGAAAACTTTTTAATTGCGTGTTCTCGCTTGAGAGCCAAACTCAAAGAAGGTTGATCTTCTACATAAATAAGTTTTACTGGTCTTCTAGCTCTTGTATATTTTGATCCAATTCCTTTAGAGTGTTCTTCCACCCTTCGTTTAATGTCTTTAGTGTATCCGCAGTAGAAGGAGTGGTCTTTGCACTCTAAGAGATAAACAAAGTAAGGCATGCAAAATTATGGAATTAGAAGTATTTATCTTTGTTGGATAAGTTTTTGCGATGCTACAAGCACCATCAAGCAAATGCTATTGCATTTGCGGGTGCCATAAACTACGGTTTATGAGCGCCGGCAAAACACTCTCTTAGGTCTTTTTAAATAATAAAAATGGAAGTGTTGGTTAAAGATTTATGGGAGTTGGTTTTTGTGGATTCTACTAATGCGTTATCTGTGTTTGATGGTAAAAAAATTAGAAAAGTTTGGAACAATGAAGAGTGGTGGTTCTCAGTTGTGGATATTGTAGAAGCACTAACGCAGAGTGTTGATGCAAAAGATTATTGGTATAGATTAAAAATTAGAGAAAAGGAGACTTCTGAAATTGAGTTATCGACATTTTGTCGACAACTGAAATTGCCTTCCTCGGATGGAAAATTCTATGAAACAGATTGTACTAACACAGAAGGTGCTTTTAGAATAATTCAATCAATTCCCTCACCAAAAGCAGAACCATTCAAACTATGGCTAGCAAAAACTGGGTATGACCGAGTGAGAGAAATAGAGAATCCAGAGCTTGCTCAAAAAAGAATTCGAGAAACTTACAAAGCCAAGGGTTACTCTGATGAGTGGATAGAAAAGCGAATTAGAGGAATAATGGTAAGAGATGAACTAACTAACGAATGGAAAAATCGTGAGGTTGGTGCTGAAAAAGAATATGCAATTCTAACCGCAGAAATCTCTAAAGCAACTTTTGGAATGAATCCAAAGGAATACAAGGAATTCAAGGGGCTAGAGAAAAATCCCCACGGGGGCAGGCAAAACCTCCGCGACCATATGGATGATCTTGAATTGATTTTTACCATGCTTGGGGAAGCATCAACAACAAGAATTGCGCAAAGTAAAGATGCAGTAGGGTTTAATGAAAATGAGGTTGCTGCAAAAGAAGGGGGAGAAATATCTGGAAATGCACGAGTAGCACTTGAACAAAAAAGTGGTAAAAAAGTTTCCACTCCTGAAAATTATCTTACAACTCCTGAGAAGCAAAAAAGGTTAGAACGAAAAAAACTCCCCAAATTAATTCATGATTAGTACCCGTAATTTGGATTAGTTAAAATAGTTATTCTGTTTTTAGAAAAACCTGCAGCATCAAAATCAATTACATACAATTTTGGTTTGTTCTTTTCCATTGTGACTAAAATATTTGCTTCATGTAAATGGGAGTGATCAATCCCTAGTTCAGTAAAGCCCTCAATTATTCTGCGCTTTTGTCTCTCAAGCTCCTCTTTTACTCTGATTCCAACATTGTGTTTTCTTAAAAATGCGTAATAGGATTCCCCTTGAATCACTCCTGCTGAGACACGATAAGTTCCATCTCTATTCATAAAAATTCTGTATCTTCCATTTTTTTTCAAAATTGGTTCTATTGGAGTGTGACTTAGCCCAACTTTTTTCCAATCAAAGGTTAGGGCAGTTTTCCAAGCCTCAATAGCAGGTGAGCGAAGACCATGAAGTACTCTTTGTCTCCCTTGGTTTGTAACTGCAATAGTTGCCCCTCCTCGAATAATTGCTTGATCATAAAGCTTTCCTCCAAGGAGAACACTTGTGGACCCATCCTTAACATGAGGGAGTCTAGTAATTCTTTTTGAAGGATCTTTAAACTTTGGATTTTCACTTAGTTCCGCATATAACTCGTAATCTCTTGGTTTGTGAAATGAAATTGCTCTAATGGTTGCCTTTCTAGTAGCCAAATCACTAGCGCTACTCAATCTCTCGTTTAGGTATTTTAGTGTTTCAGGTTCCCTGCATAAAGACATAAACTCTATTGCTGAAAGTTTAACATCCTGGTTTTTTGAGTACATGAATTTGTTAAGAAAAGGTAAATCCTTTCTTGTTCCCCATCTTGAAACAAGAGAGAGTCCCTCAATAGAAATATGCGGGTCTTTATTATTTGCGACTGCCTTAAACAAAGGAAGCATTTCTTTTCCTCCCTTCTCGGCTAAAAACTTGGAAGCATAAAACCTTGCATCTGGGTGTTTCCCAGTAAGGTCAGCAAAAGCTTGAAGGAAGGATTGGGAAAGTTTTTTAGTTGAAGGAGACTTTTTTTGAGGTTGTTTAATTTTTCTTAAACTGCGTTTAGGCATAAAGTAAGTTACTGCACAAGTGGTATTTATTCTAATCGTGCCTTGTGGAAAAAGAGCAAATTATTCACTTAACTTTTGAGCAATTTCCTTTAGGGCATTTGAAGCATAAAACCGAGTTACTTTATCTCGAGATT
>CAZOCW010000087.1:0-4281 GCA_964578405.1 uncultured archaeon
ACTCCTCCTGCGTTTGCTCCAGTACTTGTTACATTTCCAGTTGAATAAGATAATCTTGTTGCTGAAGATGTTCCACTGTGGGACCCAATTAATCCACCAACTGAAGAAGCCCCAGAAACTGTACTTGTGGAATAACAAAATATTACTGTGGACGGTGCTATTCCGCCGATTATTCCTCCAAGTCCTCCAACAGAATTTGAACCAGAAACAGTTCCTGTTGAAAATGAACTTGAAACTGTCCCCCAATTTCCACCAAATAACCCGCCAATCATACCATTCCCGCCGACAGTCCCCACAACATTCCCAGAGAATGAACAATTTGTAATTGTACTTGTCCCCCCATTCCTTCCAACAAGTCCTGCACTAAACCAATTCCCCCAAACATTTGTGTCAACTAATCTTACATTTGAAACTGAAGCACTTCCATCATTTAACCCAAATAAAGCTTGAAAACTTGAGGCTGGCCGATTAATAACAAGTCCCCTAATTGAATAATACCCTCCATTTAATGATCCAGTAAAAGGTAAATCATCCCCTCCCCCATCATAAAATCCGTTTGGACCAACTCCACTCACAGGAATAAACCCAGCATTTCCATTCCAAGTATTTGTTCCATAACAATTAATGTCATTCATCAAAGTGTAACTCCCAGAACGATTTGAACTAATATTTTGTAACTCAGTACAATTTGTAATTTGTAATGGATCCGCATTTACTTCAAGTTTCCAAGTTGAATTTGAATCCCCTTTATTTCCTAAAGAATCATAACAATTTACATTCCAATCAAAAAGTAAATCGCTTGGAAGAGTTTTTGTTATGGTATTTATTCCATTGACTAACCCTATTGTTTTATTCGTATCACTTACCCCATTAACAAATAATTCACAACGTGAAACTGAAGAGGAATCATTTAAATTGAAATTAAAATCCACTGTTCGAACAACTGAAGAAGAACCATTCACAGGACTTGATAAATACACTACGGGGGAAGTGGAATCAATTGTATAATGCCAAGTGGAATTAGAATCCCCTCTATTATTTGAAGAATCATAACAACTCACATTCCAATCAAAAATTGAATCTGTAAGAAAAGTTTTTGTAATTGTATTTACCCCACTAACAAGCCCCACAGTTTTGTTTGTATCACTTACTCCATTAACAAATAACTCGCACCTAGAAATTGTCGAAGCATCAGTTGCATTAAAATTAAAATCAACAGTTTTGCTTATTGAGGAAAGATTTGTTACTGGGCTTAAAAGATAAACCACGGGAGGAGTGGCATCAACAGGGACAACTACTTGTACTACGGTAGTTTGATCAGTGATCTTTGTATCAGTAATACAACTAACACTTACTTCAATAGAATATTGTTTTTGAATGTTATATTCAGATAATCCAGTAACTGTGAGAACACACTTTTTCTTTTTACCTTCATCCCCCGCAGCACAATTACACGAAACCCCAATATTTTCTAAACTAAATAATCCTTTGTCTCCTTGCGTAAGAGTTTTTCCCACCCCATAATTTGAATCAACTCCGCTTAAAGAAATTTTTGTAATTGTAAAAACCCCGCCAGAATTATTTGCAAGTGAAATTAATCCCTTTCCGTTAGTGTCCACTACTGCATCATAAATACTAATTCCGCCAGAGGATTGTGAAAGCCTATTTGATGCATCAGTAATTGTAGTAGCTGGTGAACCAACTAAATTTGAAATAAGTGCAACAATAACAAGTCCAATAACAACAATAACTGCAACTATTACCAAGTACTCAATTGTACCCTGTCCTGGCCTGTCCCCTGCAGGGGAAATGGGGGCTTGTGCAGCAAAAGTACTTTTCTTATACAACAAATCACCAAATAAACTACAATAAGATAATTGTCAATTTGACTTATTAATCATTTGCCTGACCTAGAGAACTATAAAAAAAGCCAATTAGTGAAATTTTATTTCCTATGCCCTGACAGCAAATACAACGCCTTGTGTTTTGCCCCATGCATTTTAATTGCTCTTCTAATTTTTGCAATGTGCGCAGCTTGCACTCTTCCAGATATTTCTTTTCTATTACTAATATCATGAGTATCCATTGTACTGTAAACATGGTTTACCCCTCTGCTTAGTGCAAGTCTTTCAACACCAGTTAGTAATGTGCGATAAAGTTCTCCTTCTCTTGTTCTTCTAACTAAGCGTTGTTTTGCCTCAATTCCAGCAAGAACAAATGCTCGCTCTCCATTAATTTTTCTTTCATAAATGTGCATAGTTCCTTCGTTTGTCCCTTTTTCCATATCAACTATTTGAACAATATGATATCTTGGATTTTTTATTTTTTCAGTTAAAATATAACAATTTTCCCCTGTAGCTCCAGGTTGGGCATCAAGGAAAGTTTTTCCAGGACTCAGTCTTATCTTCACTTTTACTCCTTCGGTTGAAGCAGAAGAATATTTTTTTGTAAGACTAACCAATCGTTGGGCTTCGGAGGCAAACGGATTTGGAAGGGATAATCCATTTTGTGAAATAAATTTAGGAACAAGCGTAGCGAAGACATAGGACAAACTTTCAACTCCTCTTAAGTTCATATTGTGATTAAGGGTATACCCGCGTGTTACTATTGGCATGCAGGTAATCAAAATTTTTCTTGCTTTTTCAGGATGGGCCTTAAGATAATTAACAACAATATCCCTACTTGCATCCTGCCCAATTTGTCGATGACTTCGTAAAATCTTTTCAACTTGTTCAGTTGGTCTAATTCCAAGGTAACTTAGTGTATTGACTAGTGTAACAACATCCGCTTTTTGATTCATCTTTGCTAAATTAAATTGTTTGCTAAGCCAATTAACTTCTTGAGAATCAGTAATATTAACTGTTTCTCCTTCAGGATTCATTCGCAAGTTTACATTAACAGGAGCAATACTATCTCTTGTTGATGGAAAATATTTCGGTTTAGTGAAACCTGATTTGTGCGCCCAATCAGGATTCTGCGGTTCAAGTAATCTTTCTGCTTCAAGGAAAGCAATTCTTCCAACACGAGGGTGATTTTTCCAAGTATATTTCTTCGCAATTTGTGAAACTCGTTCAAATCGTCTAAAGACCAAAAATACATCGGCCATATCTTTTTCATTTAGTCTCCCTTTAGCCAAAATCTTTTTGTATTTCTTAACAGTTGGATTTCTTCTAAAAAGAGGAAGGGATTCAAACAAACGATAATTAATTGTTCCTGCAGAAATACTCCCAAGCGCTAAGTGTAATAGTTCTCTTCTAAAATATCCTGTGCGAGTAGCTTCGCTTAATGCGGCAATTACTTCATTTCGATTTGCTTTAATCTCCGTTAATGCTTTCATGTCCTCAACTGATTTTGCAAGGCCAAACCCTACTGCACGAGGAAGATAAATAAAAGCTAACTTTGAATCAAACTCCTTTTCTTTCTCAAGTAACTCAAGTACAGTTACAAGTTCTGCAGAAGTTTTTATGACTCCTTTTTCAAAAGATTGTTCAAGAAGTTTGCCAAGGTAATCAAATTTTATTTTAGGATATGCTTTTTGCATTTGGGCAATTTGGATAGCATCAAATCCGAATCTCTGTTGAATTAAGTCAAATACTTTTGCCATTGTACATTCCCAAATATAACGTATCCAAGGCAACTTATTAATCTTTTCATGAAAGCATATATTATGTTCCAATACATGCTTGCTCCGCTAGAGGATTATTCTGATCCTGCTTTTCGTACACTTTGCTTTAACCATGGAGCAGATCTCACTTTTAGTGAAATGACAAGAGTTGAGGGACTTGTTAGAAACAATAAACCTACTTTAGCAAAAGTTAGAGTTTGCGATTCAACCCCTGTTGAACTTCAATTACTTGCAAGTAATGAAATGCAACTTGAAAAATATCTTTCTTCTTTTACTCCGTTTGAAGGTTTCAAAGGATTTAATTTGAATTTGAGTTGCCCAAGTAGAGATATAATGAAAGCTGGGAGAGGGGCAGCAATGGTGAAAAGATTATCCAAAGTTCAAAAACTGGTTTCAATAATTAGAAATCACAATTTCCCTGTTTCAGTAAAAATGAGACTTGGAATGAATTCATTTGAAGAGAGTCACAAGGTTTACTTAAGATTAATTGAGAGCGTGGATGTGGATTATTTTATTGTTCATGCAAAAAATGGAATGCAAAACTCCCAAGAGGATACAAAATATTTAGCACTTCCTGAGTGTGTGGATGCTGCAAAATCAAAGGGGAAAGAAATTATTGCTAATGGAGGAATTGACTCCAAGGAGAAAGTGGAACT
>CAZOCW010000088.1:0-4272 GCA_964578405.1 uncultured archaeon
AATTGGATTAAACACCCCGACTTTTCCTAAAATTGTTCCAACTAATAATCCAAGTGCACCCGGTGCAACATATATTCCTGGTGCAGAAGCTTTCCTTGGAGTAAGATTAAGTGAAATACTTCCTCCACCAATGTGAAACAATGCATTCCCAATTCCTGCTAAAACAATTCCTTCAATTGGAAAGAAAAGTGCAAGTATTCCTGCAATTGCAGTAAGTAATATTCCAAGGACAGTGAATTGTTTTGGTTTCATTATTTTGTCAGAAAGTATTCCTAATGGTAATTGTAACCCAAAAGCAAGAATATTGTAAATTACTATGAATAAAGCTAGTTCCGGAAGATTAGTTCCCTTTGCAAGTAAAGAAAAAATTGTCCCTGCGCAAATTGCATCAACTAGAAAATGACTTGCTCCATAAACTGAAAGATTCGCAAGAGTACTTTTCTTGAATAACTCTACTGGAAGGGATTGGCCAAAATTCATGTATAACTCAATACAATGTAATAATATCTAGGTTAAATTAGTTTGGTTTTGCATTGGTTTTTGACATAATTGTAATTGAAAAGTAAATTTATGCGCTTAGATTCGTATTAAAACTTTAGCTTGAAGAAAATATTTTATTAATCAATTAATGCAGGGATGGCAGAGCGGTTAAATGCGTACGCTTGGAAAGCGTATTCCTTCACTGGAGCCCGAGTTCGAATCCCGGTCCCTGCGTTTATAATTTTTAGTGAAGTCAATTACTTTGTGCATTTCAACTTAACTTTAAATACTACTTTTGTTATTATAGTATTTTGTTAAGTGGATTAAGTATGGCTGAAACTCAAAAACTGCATAGTGAAATGGACAAATTTGTTGAACGAAAAGTTTCAAGACAACTGGCAAGTGCGATGCGTGCTTTTCCTTTTAGGCCAAGAAGACCAAAAGAGTCCTATGCAAGGTATGAAAAATCAAAACTTCTACATTGGGCGTTTCGGAGAAAAATGTATACTGTTGAAGCACAACAGAACTGGATCAAAAATGATTTTAATAAGCAAAATAAACCAAGAAGAAAATTAAGAACAAGACGACGTTGAGTTCAACTTTTATGGTTTTAATTTTTTTAAATTGCATCAATGTAAGGCACAATTTGTATTACTCCATTCTTTTGACCAATTATTTGTAAGTGTCTTGAATCAAGTGGGCGTATAAGGTAACTAATTCTTTTTTTGTTTTCAATCATGCTTGTTGCTGGATAATTTTTTGAGAGAGCAAGTTGTTTGTTCATTAATATTTTAAAAGAATCTACTGAGATCTTGATTCCCATTTCTTGGAGTTTTTGAGCAACTTTCTCTTCTGGTAATTGCATTTGTTTTGCTAATTTTGAAAGCATTTTTCTTGCTTTAGGAGTTAATCTGTGCGCTTGAAAATCCTCAATTGTTGGAAAGTTTGTTTTTCTCATTGCAATGAATGGCCCAACAGGGTGTCCAATTGGTTTCATTAAATTATATTCAGTTGAATTGTGCCTTGCATTAACCATCGCAACCATTTTTCGTACAAATCTAATTTCTTCTTGAGGGGTAACTTTGTAATGGCTATTTGCAAGAGTTGGGAGTTTTATTACAATTTCTTTTCCTTTAACTCTGATTGAGCGTACTCCATAACCAGGCCCTCTGTCTTTTCTTCCAACTGATCTGATATGCCGGTAGTCATTTGGCCATTCGCGTAGTTTTCGTTCATCAATATTCTTAAGTCTACCAAACAGTTTCAAAACTCTTTTAGGAAACCTTCTTCCGGTTCTAACTTGTTCTTTTTTCAAAGCAGAACGCATTCTTGCCAGAACTTTTTTGTCAACTGTTCTAAGAACCATAACATAATTGTTCAATCAAAGTACTTTAACTTTATGGTAATCTGACTTAGATAATTAAAACTAAGTTGGGCTACAAAAGCACCTAATACTCTCGTTTTAAAATCTAACTTTCTTCACTTGTGCTTATTGGAGAGGGTTATATGAATTTGGAACATGTTGATGATAAGGATAGTGGGAAATACGTTAAGTTAATTGGATATGGAGTTGTACTTTGGCTAGTTCCATTTTTGGTTTCATTTTTCCTTTACACTCCGCAAGGAACACCAATACTAAGTGTTGCTTTATTTGGAAAAATAATGATGGTAACTATAACTGCATTAACAGTTGTTTTGTTATTTAAGTATTTCAAGAATATTACAGCAGATTATACAAAAGAAGCAATGCAAGTTGGAATTGCTTGGTTAGTAATTTCAGTAGTACTTGATGTAGTAATATTAGTTCCATTTGCAAAAATGAATTTAGGAACATACTTTGCAGAAATCGCAACAGGTTATTTAGTAATACCAATATTAGCTTTCTTTACAGGCCATTTGCTTGAAGAAAAAGGAAATCATAGTAAGAAAATATTCTCACAAGTTGCTTCTACAAAGAAGTGACTTGTAAAGTATTCATTTGTTATTCAAACACTCTTAGAATTAGTTTTGAGATATTCTTTAAGTTTTCTAGCCATTAGAGATTGAAAAAAGTTTTCAAAGTTGGGGAAGACATATAGCGTATTATAATGCCAAGTTTCTCTAACATTTTTCAGTTCACTTAAAGGAATTTTCTCCGCAATTTTTTGAACTATTTCTTGAGAGTAAGGTCTTGGACTTAAAAGAATCACAATATCTCTTCTTGTAAGTTTATTACATTCTGGATTTAATTTGTTTATTCGAGCAAGTTCAGTTCTAAATTCTTTTGCTTTAGCTCTTATTTCAGCATATGTTTGTGGTGCTTTGCCACCAGCCATGTTTCTACCAACTCTATACGTTTTCATAATTCTTCTTTGTATTATTCCTTTTGGGCTCATAACAAAGTTATCTATTTAATTATTTAAATTATTAACTATTGTTGGTTTTTTTATTTCATTTTAGCAAGGTTTATATTTTGTTAATCCTTGTTTTTTGTACATGGTTGAAATATACGCTTCTTGGAGTAATGGATTAACTCAAGACCTTGACGCACTTAAAGCATTAAAAAATTCAAATGTTGTTGCGGGAGTTGAACTGTTTAACCTCACAGAATCTTTAGATCTTTTGAAATCAATTGATTTCAAGTACAACCAACACAATGCTTTGCGAGATTATAACTTGGGTTTAGAAAGTGAATATTTCATTCCAACAATGCAAAAGTTTCCCCAAGTAGTGCAAAGATGCAAAGAATCAGCTCCAAGTGTAATTGGGTTTCACATAGGTTATTCTGCAGTTGAAGAAAAAAATGTCTTATCCTCTACTGTATTGTCAAATACTTTACGGAGTCTTAATTTCCTTGATCATTTGCTTGATAAAAAAATCTTATTTGAAACAGCGCCCTATCATCCTTTTCATTTCCAAAAAGGAAATCCTGCAGTTCTAAAGTATGTTTCAAGTCCAGAGTTTGTAAAACAACTTTTGATGAAATCCAGATCTGGGTATTTGCTTGATATTTCTCATAATTTTGTTTCAGCAGCAACAAAAATTGATCGGGGAGAATACAAAGGAGAAATAGAAGATTATTTTGCACAAATGCTCACTTCTTGTGCAAATGAAACCTATCAATTGCACTTGAATGTTCCTTCTTTTACAAAAGAAACAGGGTTCACTGATTCGCACGGGGTAATTAAATTAAACAAAGCCCTTGGTAGAAGAATATTATTAATTGCAAAAGAGATAGTTGATTCTTGTCCAAACTTGAAAGTAATCACTCTTGAAATGAATACTAATTTGCCTCCAAAGAAACATGCAAAAGTAATGATTCAACAGGCAAAAATAGTTGAAAAAGAATTACTCAAAAAATAGTATTTTGTTTTGAGTAACTTTTGAATTTGCTAAATTTGTTTTATTCTTTAGGTGCTGAACTAAAAGGATCTTCATCATCCTCGCGTAGTTCTTCTTGCACTTGTTCATCAATTGGAGTATTCGATTTGTCTGATTCAGAAGTATTTTCAAAATCATCATTATCCTCAGGAGTTTTTGTTTCTCTAGTAGAAGGACTTTTTGGTTTAACTCCTTCAAGAACATATTTTAGTTCGCTTAAGCATTGCTCGCAAATATCCTTAGTTCCAATAGTTCTGCCTTTGCATCCGCCATCTCCGGATTCTTCCCCAACATAGCTATTACAAAATAAACAGTCAGACATTTTTTCACCCTCAAATTAAACTATTGCAGAAGTTAGGTTATTTCTTTAATATAATAGTATGGGTTGGGTAGGCGAAATCAATTTTATTCTTCTCAAATTGTTCTTTAATT
>CAZOCW010000089.1:0-4261 GCA_964578405.1 uncultured archaeon
CCATCTTGCTGCATCTTGCCGTACACTTCAGAACCTATTGCTTGTAGAGCTTTGTTTAAGTCTTCCATTTTTACATTTACTATAGAAGCTTTTCTATCTTCTTTTGCAAGTTCACTCTTTAAGTCACTAAGTTTTTCAGTGATTGATTTCTTTTGTGCATCAGATAGTTTTGCTTTTAGTTCTTCAAGCATTTTTTCTGTAGAGTATGCTGTTGCATCAGCTGTGTTAAAGACTTCTATTTCTTCTTTTACTTTTTTGTCTTCATCAGCGTGACTTTCAGCTTCTTTTCTCATTCTTTCAATTTCTTCATCGTTCAACTTTTGTGAAGCAACGATCTTTATACTTGTTTCAATTCCAGTACCCTTATCTTTTGCAGTTACGTGTACGATTCCGTTTGCATCAATATCAAATATTACTTCAATTTGAGGCATTCCTCTTGGAGCTGGCAATATTCCAGTCAATTGGAATCTTCCTAATGATTTGTTATCTCTAGAAAGTGGTCTTTCTCCTTGTAATACATGTATATCAACCGCTGTTTGATTATCTGCAGCTGTAGAAAATACTTGTGATTTCTTTGTTGGGATTGTAGTATTTCTTTCAATTAATTTAGTGAATACTCCTCCAAGAGTTTCTATTCCTAAACTAAGTGGAGTTACATCTAAAAGAAGTACATCTTTTACTTCTCCTGCTAATACTCCTCCTTGTACTGCTGCACCCATTGCAACACATTCCATTGGATCTATTCCTCTTTCTGGTTCAATTCCAGTAATTTTCTTTACAAAATCAAATACTACTGGCATTCTAGTTGGTCCTCCAACTAAAATTAATTTGTCAAGTTCTGCTGCAGTTATTTTTGCATCAGCTAAAGCTTGTGTTACTGGTTTTTCACATCGCTTTACAAGTGGTTGGATTAGTTCTTCGAGTTTTGCTCTGTTTAATTTCATTGATAAGTGTTTTGGCCCTGTCGGATCAGCTGTTACATAAGGCAGATTTATGTCTGTTTCTAGAACTGTTGATAATTCAATTTTTGCTTTTTCTGCGGCTTCGCGTACACGCTGTACAGCCATTGAGTCTTTCATTAGGTCAACGCCTTGTTCTTTTTTGAATTCGTCAACAATGTATTTCAAAATTATTTCATCCATGTCTGTTCCACCAAGTTGTGTATCTCCTGAAGTTGATTTTACTTCAAAAATTCCTCCCCCTAGTTCCATGATGGTAACATCTAAGGTTCCCCCACCTAAATCAAAAACCATTATTTTTGCATCTTTTCCTTTCTTATCAAGTCCATAAGCTAAAGCAGCTGCTGTAGGCTCGTTAATTATTCTTACAACTTCAAGTCCAGCAATTTGTCCAGCATCTTTTGTTGCTTGTCTTTGATTATCATCAAAGTAAGCAGGAACAGTTATTACTGCTTTTTCTACTTTTTCGCCTAAGAAACTTTCTGCGTCTCTTTTTATTTTTTGAAGAATGAACGCACTTATTTGTTGAGGAGTGTATTCTTTACTATCAAGATTATACTTGTAATCAGTTCCCATTTTTCTTTTTGCTTTTGTAATTGTTCGATCAGGATTTGTTACCGCTTGTCTTCTTGCTGGTTCACCAACTAATAACTTTCCATCTTTTGAGAAAGCTACGTAACTTGGGAAAGCTTTTCCATAAACTGTGTTTCCTTCTGCTGATGGAATTATTTTTGGTTTTCCGCCTTCAAGTACACTTGCTGCACTATTACTTGTTCCTAAATCTATTCCAATTATTTTTGCCATATTCATTCACGCTCCAAATCGTTTTATTTTTTTTCTTTTACACTCCCATGTAAATATAATTTTTAATTAATTTTTATTTTTTGTTCAAACTTGAAAATTCTTTTCTTTTGTTAACTCTTCATGAGTTTCATTTTGCTTACCCTCATTTGATTTAGTTTCATTTTCCTTGTTTTCTGGCGCACAAATTTTTGTGTCCAAAGTGTTAACACTTACTTTAGTCAATCTTAGTATTTTTCCGTTTAGTAAATACCCATCCATTAAAACATTTGCAACTACCCCTTCTTTTAGAGATGGATTATTTTCTTGCATTAAACATTCCATTTTATCATGATCAAAATTATTTCCTTTTTCTGCTTTTATTTTTGCAACTCCATTTTTTCGAAGTATGCCAATTATTTGCTCGTGAACTATCACAAGATCCTTACTGTGTTTCATTCCCACTTCAAGTGAATCAAGCACTGGAAGTAAATCTTCAATTAATTTTGCATTTGCAATTATTTTGAAATCTTCATTTTGTTTTGCAATTCTTTTTTGGTAATTTTCAAACTCTGCTTGAAGTCTTTGTAAAGTTTCAGTGAGTTCTTTAATTTTTATTTCCTCTTGATTTTGAGGATTTGCCAAAGGGTTTCCTTTTTGGGCAAAATTTACCTTTTCCTCACTTTGTGAGTTTGGCGCATTTGCCACAGTAGGCTTTGCTTTCTCTTCAAATAAACCCATTAAATCACCATTTTGTCTAAACTGTTTGGACAATAACATATCTCTTTAGACAAAGGGTTTAAAAACCCTTACGTAGATTATGTTCATTAGCCGTTTTGAGGCATTTTTATGGCAAAGAATAAGCAAAATAGCTCTACTTTCGTTGATATTTACCGCCCAGAACTAGTTTCCCCTCTTTCAAAAGCTAATTTTTCTCAAAAAAAGGCAACTAAAAAAAAGCAATTAGCCCTTGTTAAGCAACCCATTTACAAAAATCAACTTGAAGAAGCATATGCTTTACCAATCATGAAAGGATCCGTTAAACATGTTTCCACTAATAGAAGTAAATTCAAAGTAGTTGTAAGAAAAGTTGAAAGACCATTCAAAGAAGATTTTGAACATCAATTAACTTGGATTTGTTCTTCACTTGGTTTTTTTGAACCAATTGACAAAGACAAAAATGCTGCAGCTGTGTTTAAGGAACTTGTTCTTGCAACTGAAAAAGGAAGTGCACTTAGTAGCACTGCTCTTGCTGAAAGAGTAGGGATGAGTAGAGGAGCAGTAATAAATCATTTGAACAATTTACTAAGATCTGGTTTAGTAGAAAAAAATGGAAAATTTTATTCTGCAAGAAGTAGAAGTATGAAGCGAACTATTGAAGAAATTGAAGAAGATGTGGATAGAATATTTTTCCAATTAAAAAAAGCAGCTGAAGAAATTGATAGACAAGTTGGATTTGAAGAAATAAATAAAGAAAACTAATTCTAAAGTAATTAACAAAAATAATTAAATCAATTAACCAACAAAAAAAATTAAATTGAATTAAATTAATATCCAGTGAAACTTATTTCGCATTTAATCATTTTCTTATAAAACTCAACATCAAGTCTTCTATCTTCCCATGCGCTAAACACTCTGTTTGCCCCTTCCCACACGGTGAACCATGCAGCAGGCTCTATTAGAACAAGTATAATATTAAAGAAAACATTTGTCCCTTCGTAGGGATAAACAAAAATTGCAGTTAAAATAGATAATATTATTCCCACAGTAATCATTACAAGCCCTTTATTTCTAACAGCTTCAATTTCTTTTAATACCGAATCATGGTGTTTTTTGAAGTGATCTCGTAATCTTTTTTTAATCATTGTTTCTTTATCAGTTTTTCTTTGTTCAGCAGGAATCAAAAAATTAATTTCAATTACCCCCGTCATGTTTTCTTTTGTTGCTCGTTTTAATTCAAATAAAAAATCATCCGAAAGAGATCTTTTATCAAGAGTGCGTGGATCAAAATCAGAAAATATATCATCATAAGTGTCAAGTATTAGACTTATTTCGGAGAGTTGTAAGAGTTTTTGCTTCGCTGCCCACTCAATAGCTTCTTTTGCAACTTTATTGGATTGTTCAACTTCATCAGGCATACTAGTATTATCACATTGGCATTTTTAATTATGTCTATTAGAATTATAAAATTGTAATACCCCAAGAAATGGGATTTTAAAATCATGTGTACAGAATAATTGTTGCTAGCAACAGCTAGTGGTGGCCGGTGGAAAGATGAAAAAATTATGTGCTAGATGTGGAGTAATTTTTGAAGCAGAAACTAATGAGAAAAAGTTTTGCTCAACTAAATGCGAGAAACTTTTTGGGGAATCCTCTTTAGGATATATCAAAAAGGGACACGATACACAGCGTAAAGTATACGCTTCAAACCTCTAATTCTTAGTCTTGGAAGGCAGATTAATGCCTTCCAACAATCTTCTTTTATAAGTATCCATCCAGAATTAGACTAGTCTTCTTTATGA
>CAZOCW010000090.1:0-4231 GCA_964578405.1 uncultured archaeon
AAATCACTGGTGAATCCATTGCTTTAACAGCAGGAAATCCAGGGGCTTTTTCTAAATAAAAAAATCAAAAAAAGAACTAATTTTCACAAAAACGTTCTTCATTTAACTAAACTCTAGTCCTAAAAAAAAAACCCAAATTTTTTTTCCAAAAAACTAAGTTTTTTAGAGTGAGAAGCGGAAGTATTGAGGTAAAAGGGGTATTTCTTCCACTATTTCTTTTTAATAAGAAAAGCATTTTCTTTCGCACAAAAATGGTTTCTTCCATTAATAAGGAAAATTTAAAAAAATAATTTGAAAAAGTTCAAAAGTATACGTAACAGAAGAAAAAAAATAAAAAAAACTAAAAAAGGTTTACAATTTTCACTAAAACAGAAACAATACCCGCCAACCCCAAGGCTTTTTCGCCCCTTTTGACGAGTATTTTTCTTTTCAGCTATTTTGTAAGAATCCACTGTGTGTGTTGGAAGAGTATTCTATCAAAATTAACCGCGAGCCACCACTTAGTAGTGTCTTACGTTGATCTTATCGTTTGTATCTCTTACCCAGTTAGCTAGCGTATTCTTTTCCAAGATTTCCGCAACTACCTGATCCAGGTAAAAGTTTTGACTCTTCTTTTGAACAACAGTTTCATCTGCGTTAACAAATTTTGACCAGTTCATACTACTACCTACAGTCGAACTATATTTAAATAAGTAGCTTTAAAAAGGTAACTAGCTATATATTGTATAGTTATGGGTGTTTTGGCAATTTATAGGCCAAAATCGCATAAGAAGGGGAAGGATAGCATGGTTAAATCAGCTGGAAAAATCAATCATTTAGAAAAAGCACTCGAACTTGTTGGAAAAAAATATGATTTACTAATACTTGATTGTCTCTCCACCCACAACAAGCGTTGCGGTTTTAATCAACTTTTAAAAGAAATTCCTAGCACTAATCCCAGAATGCTTTCTATTAGACTTAAATCTCTTGAGTCAAATAAACTCATTACCAAGAACTTAATCCTTGGAACTCCAGTAAAAACTGAATACGCCCTTACTCCAAAAGCAAATGAACTTATTGAAATTATTGATAAACTTAAATCCTGGGCTGAGAAGAACTAAATCAAAAATGAAATTTTCACCAAGAGACTTTGTTATGTTTAAGTTTTGGTTTTGATTACTCACAACCCACAAATTAATTATTAAGTCTTATTTCCAAAAAATCCAAAAATAATAATAGTACTTTTTGAAACTAAAAATAACTGGACTAATTATTTAAACGTGCTATAAACTTTTAGCCGGCCGCCCAACCCCACTCCTTTTTCTTTAACAACTATTTGTCAATCTAACCCCTCTACCCAACTTTATCCTGCACAAGTATGAACTAGGCCCCAAACATCACAAAAAAGACTACCAAAACCCAAAGAACACTTTATTTCCAAAAGAAATAGAGTATTTCCCAAAGTTTTTTTAATTACAAATTAAGCTTTTATAGTTTAAGTGAATTGTATTAGTAGTGACCTCATTTGATTCGCAAATTTTTCAAAGGATTTAAATCATTTTTCACTTCAAGAAAACCTGCCCAAAAATCAAGCATGTCAATTGAGGAATACAATGAACTTAAAAGAAAACACGGACTTGCAGTACCCACTCACAACCCCAACCCTTCTCCATCCGCTCAGCACACCCCCCTTTCAACCGGAAAAGTTCTACCAAAAAAACCCTTACCAAAAGAAACACCAAAAATTGACCCAAGTAGAATAAAACCTGGATTTTAAATTAAACAAAAAAATAGCAAAAATAAGCCAAAAACAGACCTCCTTTTAGAGAAACCTTTATTTACTCCTTTGCTGTTTATTTGTCATGCGCTTTTCAAAAAATTATACAAAAGAAAATTACATTTCCCGCCCGAAAAAAATCTTAAGTGAAAAACTTGCAAGTTTTTTTGTGTTTGAAGAAAGTATTATGCTCATTTTAATTGTTTACCAGGCTTACAGGCTAGCAGGAATACAATTCATTAATGGAACAATCCAATTATTTCAAACTCCAATTTTATTTCAAAATGAATTATGGTTCCTTGGAAGTATTTTATTCTTCATGATTGGTTATGTAGTTGTTGTGCTTCGTGATGAGAATGTTCAAATCATTCACAGAAATTTATTCAAATCAATTTTAATTGGATTACAAGTTAAAGCAGAAAATACAACTAAACAAACAATTGTTTTTGTTTTAGCTGAGGTTCTCTTCGCATCCATCCTTGCCATCAGCATCTTCCTCTACCTTGATCCAGAAATTAATATTGTTCCAGCCCCCTACAATTATATTGCATTTGCTTTCTTTCTAGGATTAAGCCTTTTACTTTTCTCCCACACAAAGCAATACCGAATGCATGTTTACGGGCCAACTCCAATTCAAAAAAGATTGAACAAAGGAAATCAAGAACTAAAAAGAATTAGTAATTCAAAAACAGGAACAATCCGAATGGTTCCAAAAAAGCGTTATGATCAGAACAAAATTTTAAAATAAATTAACTAAAAGCACTTAAAATATTTCTAAATTCTTAAAATCATTCAAAAAAAGCACGGCAAAACTCTTTTTCCCAAAGATAAAAAATTTATTTTTTTTTAAAAAAATAAACAAGCTTGTGGCGGGATCCGCAACCACCGGCAAAATACTTCCTACTTGGATTAAAAACACTTAAACTAGAAGCATGCTATGAACCATTGCTTAAAGCCAGAGATATCCAAAGATCTTGCTGAAGAGCTAGGAATCCATGTAGGGGATGGCCACATGTCATTTCGAAGTTACAAAAATTGCAAATGCTACGAATATTCAATTTCGGGAAATTCTAATGAAGAAGAATATTTTGGAGGATACATTAAGCCACTTATTCAAAAATTATATGGCCTCCAAATGCACCTCTATAAGCGAAAAGACAGAAATGAATTGAAACTTGAATGCAAATCAAAAGAACTTTTTAATTTTAAACGTTCAATCGGGTTACCAAATGGCAAAAAAGACAACATACAAATACCCACAATAATACTTAATTCGGAATACATTTGTGATTTTCTGCGAGGTTTGTTTGACACAGATGGTTGTCTATTATTTTACAATCGCAATAAAAAAAGTCCCCCCTATCCAAGATTAGACATCACTTCAAAGAGTTTTGAACTCATCGACCAAGTAAATCAAGAATTAGTAAAGTTAGGATTCAAAACTTATGTTACTGAAATACATTCAATACAACCAAGAACAAAAACTCTTTGTCACAGTAAAAGAATTTTTATGTATGGTTGGAAAAATTTAGAACTATGGATAACACGCATAGGATTCTCTAATAAAAAAAGTTTAAATAAACTCGAAAACCCATTAATCAAATTAAAATTAGATCAAATGAAGCCGATGGGGGGAATTGCACCCCCGAACACGTCATCATTGAAAATTTTAAACTAACTCATACCAATGACGGATTTTACTAAGCTAAACTACATCGGCAGTAAATAAATTAGAATTTAGCAATCCTTAAATTAGTAACTCAAAAGGATTGCATTAACTAAAGTCTATTGTGTCGCCGTATTTTACACTTATTGCGTTTCCGCGTACAAAGATTGTCCCTTCTTCTCCGCCATTAAGTTCAGAGACAGTTCTTGATCCTTGTTTTAAATCAGATATTCTAATTGTCCCTTTTCCAAGTTGTGCACTCATACTTTTTCTAATTCTTCCAGATACCACAGTTCCTGAAATCATTGTTTCTGCACCCACATACACTCCGCTTACTTCAAGAGTTCCTGATACACTTACTTTAACTGGAGTTGCATCTTCAAGCCCAAGTTTTTTTCTTGCAGTTGAAGAAAATTTTGGAACATAACCGTTACTCATTTTTTCGCTTGCAACATCAAGTTCATCTTTAACTTCAAATTCATCTTTTTGACCAGGTTTCATCATATCTAGTCTTCTCATAGTAGGTTTTTTTTCTTCAACTTCTTCAACTTCATTTCTTCTTGAAGCAATTGATTCAACCCCTAGCTCAGGTTCGTAATCAAATGGCTCTGCGCTTTCTTGTTCAGAGATTTCTTTAAACTCTTTGTTAAATTCAGCAGTTTCTTTTAAGTGATCCATTCTTAATTTATCAAAAGGACTAACATATTTTGATTTAGCTAATTTCTTTTTCTCTTCAAGCGATTTAGCATGATGTGGGACACAAACGCCTAAGTCTTTTTTTATTTCTTTAATAACAGCTTGTTCTTTTT
>CAZOCW010000091.1:0-4209 GCA_964578405.1 uncultured archaeon
AGCGTTTTCATGCTTAAACAGAGGCATTTTATGTATTTAATCCTAGCGCAGGGGGATTTAGGGCAAATGGGATAGGGTGGTTTTTTAATCACTTTAGCCCAGTAAGTATTTTGATTGATCTTATGGTGAAAGTACTTGTTCCTCTTTTGACTGGAAAGGAAAAAGAGAATGATTTTGTTGAAGCTTTTACTTCAAAAGTTGATGAAATAATTGTACTTCAAATCATTGATAAGGATTTTATGAACAAAACCGCTTCAACTATTGGGGAAATGAGACAATCTCGAGTAGTAATGGAAGAAGTAAAAAAGATTGTGGGGTTAAAGAAGAAAAAGTATAGTGAAGCAACTGAATGGGGTTCAACAATTAACAAAATAATCTCTTTAGCGGTTTTACAAAAAGTTGATAAGGTTTTTTTTGTTAATCAACAAAATCAGTTCTTTGGGGATATTTTAAAAGAACTTAAGAAGAATAAAATACAATATGAAGTAATTGATGTAGTGGGGAAAGAGGAAGAGAAAGAGTAGATGTTAATAAGGTGAAAAGAAAATGGCTGGCGAAGAAAAATCAATTAGTACACATTTGTTCGAAAGTAAAGTTATTGTTGAGGATTCTACTCTTAAGGGAAATCTTGTTGAAAAAGGATTTGGGGAAAGCAAGGGAAGAAATTTGGTTCTTGATTTATTTGAAGCAGCTTATTTAGTTGATAAAGAAAAAATAATTGTACTTGATAAGAAGGAAAAGAAGGTTTCACTTAAGAAAATAATTTCTCTTGGGCTTGAAGAGGATAAGAGTTTTTACTCTAAGTTTGTTGTTTACTCGGATATTAAGGAAAAAGGGTATTGCATTAAGACTGGACTTAAATTTGGTTTTGATTTTAGAGTTTATCCTAAAGGGCGAAAAATGGGTGAAGTTCACTCTCAATATGGTGTGCATGTTTCTCCTGAGAATGAAAAGCTTTCTATGACTCAACTTTCAAGAATGACTAGGCTTGCAGGAAATATTCATATTGCTGCAATAATTGCGGTTGTTGATCGCGAGAATGAAATTAATTATTATTCTACTGACAGAGTTTTACTATAAAGAAAGAACTCAATATGTTGGACACTTTTTAGAGTAAAGCAAAAACCAAAAGTTAATTTCTTTTTCTTTTTAATTAAAAAAATAGTTGCTTTGGAATAAGCATTTCTGCTCATCCAAAACACATTAAATAAAACACTTGACTAATTTAGAAGTCGCATGCTCTTACTGTTTTTCTTCCGTTTTCTTTTGCTCTTGATGCAGCGTCTTTAATCATTTTAGCTACTTTTGCACTTAAAGCGTCAACAACGTCAGATGCAGTGTTGCAGTCTTCTTCCTTAATTGCGTCCTTAACTTTTGATGCTACTACTAATACTTCAGTCATAATTAATAACAACAAAAATCTAAGCCCAATTTACAAGGCTTTTATCGAAAGACAATAGAAATTATAAGTATTTAAACCAAATGGTTCAATTTGCCATTTTAAGCTATTTTATAAGCGTTTTTAATCAATTATTACTTGCCTGTGATGAAGCTTTCATTCTGAATTATTTCCTTCGGGGAATATAGCACGCCCTAAAAAGCGTGATTGATGAATGATGGGCGAGCTGAGGCACTTTATTTTTACTTATTTGCTCTCATTTTTGCCCTTTAATCTAAACCTTTAAATAGTATTAAAGCGTCTATTTCTGAGTCTATAGTGTGTTTTATGCCTAATGAGAATGTATACGTTCCAGGGGATTCTTCCCAAAAAGGGTTTGTCCCGTCTGGTTTTTCAGTTAAACTTGATTCTGGTTCAATGCAAATCAAAAATGAGAAAGATGCATTGGATTCTGATGCTAACTCTGAAACTTATGATGATAAAGAACTAATTGTTAAAAGAGTTAATGAAGGAAATGATGATTCTCGAGTAAGAACCGGGGTAAAAGGATTTGACGAATTAATTGGTGGAGGGTTTGAAAGAGAATCCATAGTTTTAGTGGTTGGTGCGAGTGGAACAGGTAAAACAATTATTAGTATGCAATTTTTGTATAAAGGGATAACGGATTATAACGAACCTGGAGTGTTACTTTCATTTGAAGAAGAAAGAGACCAATTATTTAAACACGCTAATCAATTTGGTTGGGATTTTGAAAAATTAGAACAAGAAGGTAAATTTCGTTTATTAGTATTCAAACCTCACCAAGTTACTAAAATTCTTGAAGAAGGGGGAGGGCAAATTAGAGATGCTCTTGCTGAAGTTAATGCAAAAAGAATTGTTGTTGATTCAATTACTGCGTATGGATTACTATTTAGAGATGAATATAAAAGAAGAGAAAAAGTTTTAGAATTTTTTAATTTACTTCGAAAATGGGGAGTAACTTCGCTAGTAGTTTGCGAGGATTCTCCAAAAGACGTTGAAGAACAAGAGGGAAGTATTGGATTTATTAGTGATGCAATTGTTTCGCTATATTACGATCAAGATTCTGAAAAAGGAATTAGAGTTCACTCACTTGAAGTTCTAAAAATGCGCGGAACAAAACACACAAATAAGGTTTGCGCGGTTAACTTTGAAGAAGAAGGAATCACAGTTTATCCTGATGTAGAAGTATTTTGAAAAGTTTTGAAAGAAAGTCTTTATTCTAAATTAGTTTCAACTCTCGGTTCTACTTTTCATTCACTAAGTGTAGAAATTGCAGAAATGAATAGTGAAGAGAAATCATATGCTTTGTCAGCAAATTCACTTAATAATTCAAGTACGCCCTCATCAGTGGATTCTTTTACCGTGAATAAAATTGCTGTTTTTTCTTCAAGTCTAGTTTTGTTGCAAAAAATGTGAACAAATTTTCCCAAAGTGTCCTTTTTGTTGTAAATGGAAAGCATATTCATTGCATCAAACAAAATTACTATTTTTCCAGTTAAATTCTTCTGAGCTTTCTCAACCGCAATCATAATACTAGTTAGATCACTTGCATTATCGATATGAAGTACTTGGGGTATTTTTTGATCCACTTTCGAGAAAGCATCAATAATAAATAATTTTTTTCTCCATTGTTGAGGCATATTAGCAATTAATTCATTTGGATTTTGGGTAAATGAAACAAGAATGATGTTTGTTTGATCTTGTGCAAGAAAGGTAGTAGTTGTAAATTCAATTGCAGATTTTAGTTGTTTTTGGTTTAGTGCAACAAATGAAACATTCTTGTCTGCGAAAGAAATTGGTTCTTTTAAAAAGAAAGTGTTCTGCATGCTAGATTTAATGGTATTTTCAAATAAAAACCTACTTATTTGCTTTATTTCTCTTTAGGTAATTAATAAATACCTTCAAAATCATAGTCTTCTTCATGCACAATAAGGGACAAACAACTATTGAGTTATTGCTACTCCTTGGAATCTCAATGATTGCTCTTACAATGGTTTATTCTATTTACTCTTGGCAAGTAGAAACCTCTAATCAAACAAAAGATGCTTCTATTGCAAAAAACTCAATTCAACTATTAGTAAATACAGCAAATTCCTTGTATTATTCTGGAGTGGGGTCTAAGGAAAAAGTGTTAATTGAAATTCCTCCTTCATTAATCCTCTCGGATAGTAATATTTACAATAATAATTTGTCTTTACGTTTAGCAAACGGAACGGATGTAGTTGGAACTGCGGATGTTAATTTTAATGGTTCTTGGAAAAAAAGCAAGGGCGAGTTTTCTACTGGGAAATATTATGTTTTCCTTTTCTTTGATGGAAATACAGTAAATTTGTATTACAATGATTTTGATTTGAGTTCTGATAGTGTTTATGTTTCAGCAAAACAAGGATCCACTACTCCAAAAACTATTAGTGTTAGGAATAGTTTTGATACAAATTTAAAAATTTGGGTAAATAGTTCTTTTTCTCACTCTCCCAACGCCACTCTTGCTCTTGCAAGTGATGATTTGTATTTTGTTTTAACTCCCGGGGAAACAAGAATAGTGGATTTTAATTTAATTTTACTAAATTCTGCCTCAGGAAATTACCCGGGTACATTAAGTGTAATTGGGGAATTAAACACTGGTTTAACTGATGTTAATAAAGAAAAGAAAGTAATTGTTTCAGTTGAGGCTTTCATTAGTCCACTTGTTGTTTCAATTTATCCTAAAAATACTACTTTTTCTGCAACCTCAAATACAATTTACTCAAAACCTTTTTCAGTTTGTAATTTGAGTTCAAATACAATTT
>CAZOCW010000092.1:0-4191 GCA_964578405.1 uncultured archaeon
CATCAAATTGGCGAGGAATATTTTCTTCAACCCATAATGCAAGAGTGTCAAAAGAAACATCACTTGAATCAACAACTTCTCTAATTTCTTTAAGAGAGTGCCCTTTGAATATTTTCGCAATAACGGGAAATATTTTTTCTTTTCTTTCTCTAAAAGAAAGAGCACGCACATTAGCTAAAGTTATTTTTGGAGCTAATGATTGAGTATCAAGTAATGCACTTCGCATATCCCCTGAACAATTTCTTGCAATTTCCTTAACGGCCTCATCCTCAAATTCTATTTTTTCTTTTGTACAAATCTCACGCAAGTGCTTTGCAATACTCAAATAATTAATTTTTTTAAATTCCAAAGGTTCAGTTGCCGTTCTTAACGGAGCCATTTTTTTATCAGCATACAAATCATTCGCTGTTAAAATAACTGGATTATTTGCTTCTTTTAAAATAGAAATAATTGCACTCATTCCTCCACGATCTTGGGATTGAAGTCCATCAACTTCATCTAAAAGAATTAATCTTTTCCCGCCAAATAAAGAAGAGTTTGCGGTGGCTGCGCCTGCAATTTTTTCAATGCTTTCTTTATCACGTAAATCGCTAGCATTCATTTCAAATAATTGCCAACCCATTTCTTTTGCAACTAAATAAGCTAAAGCAGTTTTCCCATTTCCTGGAGAACCATAAAGCAAAAGAGGTTTTTGGTGTTTACCCTCTTGAGGGTTATCTTCTTTCCAGTTATTTGCCCAAGCAATAACTCTATCCACTATCTCAACATTTCCAATAAATTCTTCAAAGTTCTTTGGAAAGTAAGTAGTAGTAAATATCTCAGAACCCATAAAAATAACTTCCTACGAAAGAATTAAAACACTAGGGAAAACTTAATTAGATTTTGGCCGATTGTATGCACTAATTCGATCATTTACATTTGCAATATAACGATTAGTAGAGTTTTCGTTTGGGGGAGCCCACTTAGGAACTATTTGTTCAACCGTTACTCTTCCTTGCTTGTAATATTGACTACCATTAGCTATTTGAGCAAAAAATCCTCGAACTCCAGTACTCCAAGAGGGATATTTAATGAATCCTTTGTAACCGGGATAAGTTGATTTATTTGTCCACCGAATATTTGTTACATTATGAGTAGTTCTACAAAGAGAAGATTTTCCAAAAGAAGATTCCTCTTCAACTACTGCTAAAAAAAATGCAGGATCAACATCATACTTTCTTGCAAATTCAAAAATTTGTTTTCCCATTCCCGCAAGCGGAGACTTTGCAAGCTTAAGACGATTATCTATTACTTGGGCAGTAATCGGATTTTGCGGAAAACGAACACTTGAATAAAATTCTTTTTCAAGAGCTGCATTTGCCACTACGCCTTTTTTTGCCATAATTGCTTTTGATGATTTTTTAACACTATTTTTTTTATTGGATTCACTTGCTTTTTGCTTTTCCAATTGAATTTCTTGTATTGTGCGCCAAAGATTAATTTTTCGCTGGTTATCTTCATGAATTAATCTCATCTTAACATCAAATTCTCTTTTACTATCTGCCTCTCTTTTTTCCATTTGACTAAATGCAACCCTTTGAGATTCTACTTCACGAGAATAATTTGGAATTACTTCTCTAACCAAAGCTGTGCCTGCTAATATTGCAGCACCCACCGCACCAATAGTTTTTATTTTAAAACCAGTAGAAACTTTTGGGGTTACCCCCCTTGTAAATACTTGAGGCTTTTTTTGCCAAAATCTTGGAAAATTCATAACTGACAACCCTTCAAAAAATATAAAAAATATTTTTACCCCAAACAAAAATTAGGAGTTAAATTTTCTTGAACTAACTTTTTTATTTGAAACATAAACTTGACCTTTTTGGTTTCCTTTAAATCTTGAAACTCTATTAATAACTTCATCAGTGCGTAATTTTGGATCAACAGATTTTTTTTCAATTTCTTTTGCACGATCAACTCTATTTGAAGACTCTCTTCTTAATTGTTCTTTAATTTGTTGCATGTGTAATTTCATTCGCTCTTGTTCAGCCTCATTTTCAAGTTCAAACTCTCCACGTGAAAGATTCTCCTCAAACTTTGCTTTTGAAGCTTTTTCTCTTTGTTCAAACTCCATTTGCTCTTTTTTCAAACGTGCTTGTTCTACTTTAGCATGCTTAATCCCCGCAAGTGTTAACATACCTGACAAGGCCCCTAATCCAACCATCCCAATTGCTTTCATTTTCATTTTAGTAGAAACCTTGAGCGGAGAATGTGAAGAAGAACTTGAATTAGCCCCCTTTTGAGCAACTCTTCGTGAAATTGGCCATAAACGCATAACATATTAAAGCATGCAGGGAAATAAAATACTTACTAGGTAAGGGCGAAACAAAAAATGCAAATTGGAATAGTAGGAAAACCAAGTTCTGGGAAAAGTACTTTCTTTAGTTCAGCTACGCTAATTGATGTTGCAATAGCAAGTTATCCATTTACAACAATTACCCCAAACAAAGGAATTGGATTTGTTAGAGTAGAAGACGCAGGAAAATATTTTGGAGTGGTATCTAACCCAAGACATGGCTTTTTAGTTAATGAAGATCCAAAAAACCCAGTTAGATACGTCCCTGTAGAACTAATTGATGTTGCGGGCCTAGTTCCGGGCGCTAATGAAGGAAAGGGACTAGGAAACAAGTTCCTTAATGATTTATCACAAGCGGATGCACTAATACACGTTGTTGATGCAAGCGGAAGTACTGATTCAGAAGGAAAAGAATGCCCGCCGGGAAGTCACGATCCATGCATTGATGTAAAGTTCCTTGAAGAAGAAATTGAACTATGGTTCTTAAAAATTATTGAAAACAATTGGCAAAAATTTCAAAAAAGTGGGGAAAAAGATTTTAATAAAAAAGTAGCTCTAATTGCACAAAGTTTGTCAGGGGTAAAAATACTTACTCACCACATAGAAAAAGCAATAAGACAATTAAAACTTGATGATAAATTACTAGGGGCTTGGACAATTGAAGACAAAACTGCATTTGCAAAAAAATGTAGAGAATGGAGTAAACCAATTATTATTGCAGCAAACAAATGTGATTTACCAACTGGAGAAAACAATGTAGCAAGAATGAAAGAAGCATTTCCTTCTACCCCAATAATTCCTTGCTCTGCTGCTTCGGAATTAGCTCTTCGAAAAGCAACAAAAGCAGGAATAATGAAATACTATCCTGGATGGAATCACTTTGAAATACTAGGAACTTTAAACGAAAAACAAAAAGTTGGAATTGAAACAATACAACACAATGTACTTGAGAAATTTAATGGGACTGGAGTCCAAGAATGCTTAGATACTGCAATTTTTAAATTACTAGAATATTTCCCTGTTTTCCCTGGCGGAACTAAAGGACTTATGGATTCTCAAAATAGATATATCCCTGATTGCTTCTTAATGCCAAAAGGATCAAAAGCAATTGATTTTGCTTACACCCTCCACACGGATATGGGAGATGGATTCATTAGAGCAATTGATGTTAAAACAAAACAAATAATTGGAAGAGACCACCCACTAAAATACGGGGATGTAATAGAACTAATTTTCAATAAGAAATAAAAAAAGAAAAAAAATAATTAAAGAAAATTATTTTTCTTCAATTATTTCTGCAATTGTTTTATCTTTTGGTTTTGAAGTTGCAACAGTGGTTGTAGTTGTTGTAACTTCTTTTACTACAGGAACTGTTTCTGTTGTAACAGTTGTTGTTTTAACTGCACTTCCTGGGAAAGACTTTGAAGTAATTTCTTTTTCCTCTTTAACAATTTTTTCAGCAATTTCTTTCATTGCCTTATCTTTTCCTTTCAATTTCTTTAGCGTATAAAAATATGCATTAATCATTTGATCTAAATCAAGCTGTCGCTTAAACCCTAGTCTAGCCACATCCTCAAAATAGAGTCTTACTATTCGAAAAGCTACTTCTTCATCATTCATTTACAACCACCTTAAACATAAATTATTTTTTTGCTCTTGATTTTATTATTTTTAGTACTCGCCCAGTATTCTTTATTGGGGCTCTTGATTTTGCCGCAGAACCTAAAGCACGTGCAATTCTTCCACCAGCAACTAATCCTTTAGCCCTTTTTTCTTTTTGAGCTTTTATTGCATCCATTACTGAAGGCTCAAGCATATAATCATGGTAAGTTTGTTCAATTTTTGAAACATTTGCT
>CAZOCW010000093.1:0-2034 GCA_964578405.1 uncultured archaeon
ATGGAGTTTTAACTAATAAGCAAATCTCTTACAACACTCTAAGAAAAAGAATAACTTTCTTAAAAAAGCAAAAACTTCTTTCTTCAGTAAGAAAAGGTTACAAAGCTTAACTTTAAGGTAAGAAGTCTTTGTTTCTAATTTTTTCTGGCAAATAATCAGTAGCAACGAATTCAAGTCTTTTGTTTGCTAAAGCTTGTTGTTCGATTCTTACTTTCATATCAAGTGCTTTCTTTAGTTCTTCTTGCCATTCTTTGTTTTGGAACCATGGGTAAGCCATCATTTCTTTTGCTCTTTTGATGTCTCCGTCAGTCATTCTTTCTGTTACCGCTTCAAGTTTATAATTTTTAATATCTTCAAGAGTCATTCCTACATATTTTGCATCAGGAACTGACATGAATTCGGAGTGTGCAGCAAGTGCCATGGAACCTTGTTTTATTACTGAGTAAATATACCATCCGTAAGGATCCCCATCTGTGAAAACAATTGTTGGTAAATCAAGTTCATTGTGTACTCTATGAACTAATCTTCTTGCTCCTCTTGCAGCTTGTCCTCCAGTTCCGATTAGAATACATTTATTTTTCTTAGGATAACCTTCTTCAATTAGTCTTTCAAATATAGCTTCTGTTTCGCACACTAGTAAGTATTCAGCGTTTGAGTCAATAATTTCAATTTCTTCAGGTTCAACTCTTGACATTATACTCCATCCCCCTCTTCCTAGTTTTGAGGCGTTGAATTTATCGTTGTGGTGCATTCTATCAAGTAATGTAATATCTCCGTAAAGAGTTCCTTTTGGATTAGCGTGTAAGTTTAGTTTTTCTCTAATAGTGTCCACTGAGTGTTCAAGATCAACTATGATTGGATCCGATTCATCCTGTCCTTCAAATGTGTTTTCTTTAGTGTCTGCAACTGTGTGTTTCAATTCGTAATAAATTTCACGAATAGAAGCAGTCTTATTGTGTTCTAAATATTCTCTTGTTTTTGCCATTATCATACTTGTTTGCATGAATTTTCTTGCGTGGGCAGTGTTCAAAAAAGTTCTTGTAATTTCTTTTTCTCCTAGTTCTAAGTATCCTTTCTTTTCATCCCAAACAACGTTTGCTTTTCCTCTTTGCATTGTTGTGAATTCAGGGTCTTCAAGTTTGTTAATTTGAGTAACTAATCCTTCTGCAGTTTTTTTGATTCTGTCAGCTATTTCTTTTGGAGAAACTTTTTCAGTTGTCTTTGAATCTCTTCGTCCTTTTGCACTCATAAACATCACTTCTTTATTTTTAAATCATTTTTTTAATAAAAATTATTTCTTTCCTTTTTCCTCTTTCTTATCTTCCTTTTTTTCCTTTTCAGGTTTTGGTTTTGTAACAAAACTATTATCGTCATCTTTTAATGCTTTTTCTGTTTTTGCTCTTTCTGCTTCGTCCTCTACTTCATCAATCTTAAGTTTAGCAACAACCATTTTTTCCATCTTTTCTTTAAGGTTGCCTTCGTTTGCTTTTGTAATTGTACTTAAAGCTTTACAAATTTCAGGAATATATTTGTAGAACATTAATCTTTTTTGTTGGTTTTCAGCTTCTCTTCTCTTATGTGCTATATAAATTCCTGCTTTTCTTCCTGTTTGCATTAAAGCTAATCTAATTTCTTCTAACACTTCTTCTTCATCAGCGATAGCTTGTTTTCCAGCTCCTGTGTATGGAATGTGTACTGAAATAAAATTAACAAATACTGTTACTGGTGCAGTTTCAACATCTTTGATATCATATCTTTTCCAGTCAACTGTTTGTACCGCTTTTGTTAATGCACAGTTTCCTGTATCAAATAAAAGCGGAACTCTATTTGCAAATCTCATTATATCCATTGAAGTTTGATCTCCAACTTTCTTTCCAGCGTTTCCACCATAAGCAATTGCAATTTCAACTTGGAATGGATATCCTCCGGCGTAAACACTTGGTTTTCTTGTTAATACAGTTAAGAATTCTGGTTGGATAATACTTTGAAGTGACTTTCTAATTTGGTCTTCTCCAATTGGTCTTAGTGCATCAG
>CAZOCW010000093.1:2044-4173 GCA_964578405.1 uncultured archaeon
TTGGTGCGATAAAATCTATTGCTTTGAATGCTTTAACAATTTCTTCGCTTTCTTCCCAACTTAAAGTTTTAGGATCTTTATTCATGTCAAAGTGTACTCTTTTTTTTACTTCATCAATTCCTTTTGCACCCATTCTATCAAAATCATTTGATAAAAATGAGGAAACTGTTCTTCCTTTTGTTGTTTTACAATAAGATAAAATATCATCAACTGTAGTTCCCTTTGGATGTGGCTTTATTTCTTCTGGCCTTTCAGGTAATACACTGTGTGTTCGCTTGAAAACAAACTTTTGTCCCATTGGATCTCTAAATGATAATTGTGCGTGTGGGTTTGCAATTGCTGTTCTTCGTAAATATTCTAAAGCCCCTTGATCAGAGTCTCTGTATAATACTCCTTTGAATTTTGCTTGAACACTAGTTCCGTGGAATTCTTTATCAAGTTCTTTTAAGTTTTGGAATTTTGGTTCGTTCATTTTTGGATCTATTGTAAGTTCTAGTGCAATTGGTTTTCCTTCTTTTTTTCCTGTTATTACTTTTGTTGGTTTTCCTGTTGTCATTTGTGAGAGCATTGTGCATCCTGCTGCTCCGATTCCTTGTTGTCCTCTTGATTGCATCATTCTGTGAAATTTTGTTCCTGCAAGTAATTTTCCAAATGCTTTTCCAACATTTTCTTGACTAATTCCTGGTCCGTTATCAGTTACAGTTACTTCGTAGTATTCTTCTCCAAGTTCATCAATTTTAACATCAATGTTTGGTAATATTCCTGTTTCTTCGCAGGCATCAAGAGAATTAGTCACATATTCGTGAACAACCATTGTTAGGGTTCTTACTTTTCCGTAAAGTCCAATCATTTGTTTGTTTTTCTTAAAGAATTCTGCAACTGAGTGTTCTTTGAATTCTTTTTCTAAGTGATCTGCTGCACTTTCTTCAGATTTTTCTTTAGGTTTTTTTTCGTCAGACAATTTATTCACCAGATTTTAATAAAGGCAATACTAACACGAAGAAAGCCCAAAAGGTTTAAAAGCCGAAGCTCTAGTTTTGCTCAAAAAAGAGCCAAAAAGGGGGTGTTCTTACGGGGATTTTGTCTTTTTTTATTAAAGTTGGAATCTTTCTCTTCTTCCGCGTCCATCAAGGAACATTTCCATTGATTCGTGTTTTGCGCCTTGTAAGAGCATTTCAACAGCTTCTACCGCTTGTGCAATTTCCCCTGATAATCCGATTATTGCAACTGTTTTCCCTTGTACTGAAAGTAAACAATGTGTTTTTTTCTCAATTTCTGTTCTTGCAGTTCCTTCTTTTCCAATTACTCTTCCTCTTTTTGATTTTTGAGAAGAGGCATTTTTTCCAGTGTAATCAGTAATGTCAATTATTTTTAGTAAGTAGTCATCTTTGAATAGAGTAAATGCTCGTTCGGGGGAAAATCCTCTTGCAATTGCTTTCACTACATCAAGCGCTTTAAAATATTCTTCCCCTTCCCCTTCAACAATTACTTCTCCATCAGCAGAGTTTATTTCCATTTTTACTTTAGTTAGTTTTTGTATCTTTTTCTTAGTAAGTCCACCAGGGCCAATTAATGCACCTATTCGGTCTTCAGGGATTCTAACTATTTCTTCCATACAAGAATAAGTGATTCAGAACCTTTAAATAATTGCGTTGAACACATTTTTGGAGTTATTTTTTGCAATACTTAATTTTAATTTAGTTTAAAGAAAATATTTTGCTCTTACGAATCTCGTATTAAATGTACGAATTGTTACATCTGATTTGGAATTTCCTTTATAAATAACATAAACTAAATGTATTGTATGTTCGAAAATGAAGAAAATTTTAGCTTTTTTGGTAAGCAAGCTATAATTTATAATGATGGAAAAATTCCGGCGTATTCAGATGATATTGCGCATTCGCGTTTATTCAAAACTGTATTGAATAAATTTTTAGAACAATTAAAATCAAAAGAATCTTCTTTATTAAAAATTTTCCCAAATGAAGTTAACGAAAAGGAATTGTTGTTTTTGCTTCAGCAATTAGCAAGATATCAGAAAACTTATGTTATTCAAAATAATCCTCATCTTGAAGTATATTTCAAAGATTTGCCTTTGCTTAACCGGTTTGTAGAAAGTTTGTATGATT
>CAZOCW010000094.1:0-4150 GCA_964578405.1 uncultured archaeon
TAAACCATTTAATATCCAAAATGGCGAAGTTTATGTCTTAAGAGAATTTTTAACAGATAAAAAATTTCAATTCGCAATTAGAAATTGTGTAAGGAGAGATTTCTAATGAAAAAGTTATATTTTATTTTAATTGGCATAATAATTAGTTTTATGTTTATTGGTTTAGTTAATGCTGGATGTTGTTTTAATCCTACAAATGGACTTTGTTCAGAAAATAGTGATGAAGATAAATGTACTCCTTTTGGTGGAGAATATACTGACGGCGCTTGTACTGCAGTACAGAAATGTCAAAGAGGATGTTGTGTTCTTGGTTCAAAAACACAATTAGCTACAATAGCTCAATGTGATTTGCTTTCAAATAGACTGGGATTTCAATTTCCAGAAAACTATCGACAAGATATGACTGAAACAGAATGTGTAAACTTAAACCGTTCTCAGATTTTAGGTGCTTGTATAACTAAAGGATTACTTACAGATGAAAATAATTGTAAACAAGTAACTGAAACCGAATGTAAAGGCCTTTTTAATAAAAATATGCTTTGTACGGCTAAACAACTTAATACTACTTGTAAAAAAACAACTAATACAATTCTTCTTGCAGGTAGAGATGAAGTTTATTTTGTTGATTCCTGTGGAAATCCTGCTAATATCTATGACTCTACAAAATTAAATGATGAAAACTATTGGAGTCAAATGTACTCTAAAAAAGACAGTTGTGGTTCCAATCAAAGCAATGCTAATTCTAAAACTTGCGGAAATTGTGATTATAATTTAAGCAGCACAGGAAGAGTTGCAGATAGTTTAACTGCTACTCCTACATATGGAAAATATATTTGTGCGGATTTAAGTTGTAAAGAAACAGATGGAACAGTTAGAAAAAATGGAGAAGCTTGGTGTACTTTTGATAATCGCGCGGCCTTATATTTAAGTCATCAGGGAAGAGAGGTCCCTATTGGTGAAATGGATTATCCAAACGGAAGAGGGTCTTATGGTTACAATGGTGTTGAAGTTCCAATTGGTTCAAGATTCTTTAGACGAGTTTGTACAAATGGAAAAGTTGAGATAGAGCCTTGTGCAGACTTTCGAGGAGAAAGATGTTTACATAATAAATGTGTTATTAATGATTGGAAAGCTTATTTAGATATTGAGAAAAAAAGCGATTGTAATAATGAAGATGGATTTTTCTTTGGAGCAGATCCTAATTGTGGAAAGATAAAAGCGAATTCAACATTATGGAATAAACCTGGATTGGCAGTAGCTGCATGTAATGATCCTAGTGTAAAAACTAAAGATACTGCAATTTGTGTTGAAGGCGGTTATGTTGTAATATTAGACACGTTAAGTCAAACAGCATTAAATGCGTTAATCCCTCAGTATGGTGGAAGCGTAGCTGCTATTGGTGTTGGAGCAGAGTTTGCAAGTGGAGTTTCATCAGATTTCCAAGATACTGGATTTGGACACTGTTTTTCAGAAATACCTGGTGGATTTAATTTTTGGAATTATGCTGGAAAGAAAAGTAGTCCTTGTTCTAAAATAAATTTTGAAAGTACTTTGACCTTTAAAGCAAGTGGCGGTTATTGGTATTTAACAGTGGATAAATCTGAAGCAAATTATTTTGGTAATGCAGCACTTTTAAAGTCCGATATTGACAAATGGTTCCACTATAATACTGGTGATGGTTATGTGGGGATTACTGGCGACCTTGCAACAGAACTAAGTAATATTTGGTCAGGTACAAGTTCACAACTTTCACTTAATCCGGATTGGGATAGAATGTTTAGTGCACAATGTAAAAATGTTGGAGATTGTGGAAATAAAAATAATTGGCTTGTTGGAAAAATTGATCAACCAAATCCTAATGCTCCAAAGACTACTGGAAAAGTTATTGAAAATTTAGAGAGTGAAATTAAAACTGATGCAGTAGTTTCCGAAGATGAAGAAGGATTTGCATTTTTAGATGACATAATTATTGAAGATTCTGAAAGTAACACAAAACTTACTGGAAATTTTGTAACTACCACTTCAACTACCACTTCAACTACCACTTCAACTTGTGCAGATGTTTCTGGAAGCAGCAAAGTTTCATGTACAAAAAATGCTGGAGCGTATACTATAACTTGTAATGTTAAATTTGAATGTGGCGCCTATCAACCTAAAAAAGAAGGAAATTGTCAGGCATGTGGAACGGATGCATTACCTTGTTCCGAATATAGATGTAGGGCCTTAGGAAAAAATTGTGAATATGCTCAAACCGGCGATGGAACTGGATATTGCAAGAGTTCTGCAGATAAAACTGCTCCAATAATTAATTTTACAAAATATCCTGTCCAACCAGTTGAGCCATATAGCGCTGTAGAGTTTGAAATAAAAACAAATGAAGTTACTTCATGTAAATTTGACTTGAAAAATAATTCTTTTGAAAATATGACTTATGATTTTGGCGATGATGTTGGAAACACTCATGCTGTAATACTCTATCCGCCTGCATATTCAAAAGGACTTTCTGAAGATTTAACTGCTTATGGTATTTTGAAAAAAGATGGAAAATATACAATGGTTGTTCAATGTGAAGACGGTTTAGGAAATATAGGTACAGCCTATAAGAATTTTGAAGTTATGACTACTCCTGATAAAAAAGCTCCAAAAATCTTAGGTTTTAATCCACTAAGCGGAAGTTTTGTACAGTTCAATACTACTTCTAAAAAAATTGTAATAAAAACAGATGAGCCTGTTGAGTGCAGATGGAGTGCTAAAGATGAAAATTTCAAGTTAATGAAAAATAATTTTACTTGTGATGATATTATTAATCCAGATGGATTAACTAAAGGATATTTTTGTGCAGGCAATGTTACTAACGTTACATTAAAGATTGGAGAAGAATCAAAATTCTATATTAGATGTAAGGATCAACCTTGGCTTGAAGGAATAGAAGATAATTTCTACCAAAGAAATACTCAAAGTGAAAGTGTGGAATATATTTTAAGACCTTCTGAAAAACTTGAAATAAGAGGAATATCTCCTTCTGGACGAACAATAATCGGACCAGATGAACAACCTGAATTAAAAGTTTCTACTTATGGTGGAGCATTTAGCGGAAGAGTAAATTGCTCATTTACAATGCCAGCAGTACTTGGCGATAATCGTTCGCAAGTATTTGCAGTTACTAATACTAATTTAAATAAAAATAATCTATCAATTGGTGATGGAACTTATTCTGGAGATGTTATTTGTAGAGATGCTGCAGATAATGTTGTAAAAGGAACTATTGGATTTAGTTTGTTTATTGATAGAAAGGCACCAATACTAAAAAAATTATATGAATACGGAAGAACTCTTAAGATTATCACAAATGAAAATGCAATGTGCTACTATGCCTTAAATAAAAAATCAGGATGCCTTGATAATATTGAAAATTTAACATTAATGGATGGAGTAAATAAGGATCATACTGCGGATTGGGGCGATGGAAATAACTATTATATCAAATGTAAGGATTATTTTGGAAACTATGATAGGGTTTGCGGTTCAATAATCAAAGCGTATTAAAGAATATCAAAATTAAAAACAATGAAAAATATTTTTGAGAATAACAAAAGAGCGCAAATAACTATTTTTGTAATAATTGCAATACTGGTAGTTGCAATTGTTGCTCTGCTTTTATTTAGACAAACAAAAACTCAAACGATTTCTGCAATAGACAATCCTAGCGGATATTTAGAAAAATGCGTTAGTGATGCTGCAGATAAAGCATTAGGCACAATGACGGATAATACTGGAATTGGAGATAAAAAAGGAGTTAAAATATATAGATATAATGGGACAAATGTTGCGTATCTTTGTTATACGGGGGAATATAATGTTCTTTGTAACAATGAACATCCAATGCTAAATAAAGAGATTGAAAATGAAATATTAAATAGCATAACTCTTGGTACTGAAGATTGTTTTACTAGTTTAAGTAAAGAACTTTCAAAGTATTCCTACTCTGAAGAAAAAACAAGCGTAAAATGGATTAGTGTTTCTATTTTACCTAAGAAGATTTTAATCGAACTGGATAAAAAAATAAGTTATATCAAAAATGAAGCTAAGTATAATATTGAAGGATTTAAATTAGAAGTTAGTTCGTCCTTATTTGATTTTATTTCACTTT
>CAZOCW010000095.1:0-3657 GCA_964578405.1 uncultured archaeon
AAATTCTTGGGCAAGCAGTGTTAATGAATGCTTCAGCATTTATTCCAAGTAACGCACTATCTGAAATAAAATCCATGGAATATATTTTTGCCAATTTTCCTGCTTTGATTAATTCTTTTCTCATTTTTTCAGCTTCACTAATTCTATTTTGCCCTTCTTTTGTTGAAACAAGTATTGCAAAAGAATTTGCTGTTTTTGCTCGTTCGATTAAAAGAATTCTAGATTTAAGGAACTTATTTTTTTCATCCTCAAGTTTTTGCATTGTTAAGTTCATTGGGTTTGCAACAATTATGTTTTTACCAGTTGCAAAGTGTATTCCTAGGGGGTGGAATAATCCATCTCCTAAATAAATAATTGTGTTTGCTTTTACATTTGCGCTAGAATAATTACACCCTAAAACTTGTCCGTTTTCCACTCTCTTTCCTTTTCCAATTAATGTTTTTATTCCAGCTTTATCAAGTTCTTTTTTAAGTTCTGGTAAATAATTCAAAAATTGAGCAGTTGTTGTAAGTCCTACTTCGTTTATGTCTTCTCCTTTTAGCCATTCTATTGAAATTTTAATTAATTTTTCAAATCTATCTCCCAAATCATATTTTAGTGGGGCATAAACAATTGGGATGCTTGATTTTTCAACAAATTTAGTGTGGCCTAAATGTAGTATTGCATTACAATTCATTCTTTTAGCTTCAGCTTGTTTAATATCACAAGCTCCATAGCAAGGATCCATGTCAGTAACTACTTCAAAGCCTTTTGATTCAAGTTCATCAACAATCCCTTCAGCTCTAGTTTTTAGTCCTTCAGGGATTTGTACAAAAACCTTTTTTGCTTTGGTTTTCTTTAAGTCCTTAATTGCTTGACTTAGATCTAATTGTAACATAAAAGAATTAGAATTGGAAAGAATTAAAGGGTTTTGGATTAGTTAAGAAACTTGGCAAATTAAGAATTACTTTCTGTAAAGCTCAAGTATTTTCTTTTTCTCTTCGTTAATAACAGTTTTTCTTATTTCATCAACTGCATCAATGTTAGCTGAAACAGAATCAATTCCATACCAAATTAGTTTTGTAACCATTTCTGGATTTGAAGCAGCTTGTCCGCAAATACTTGTTACTACTCCTGCAGGTTTACATCTTTTGATTACATATTCTAATTGTCGTAATATTGCCGGGTGTAGTTCAGAAAAGTCTTTTTGTACGTGTTCGTTGTTTCTATCCATTCCGAGTGTTAATTGGGTTAAATCGTTTGTTCCAAATGAAACAAATTTAATATGTGGAATTAATTCGTCAATTATCCATACTGCTGCTGGAGTTTCAACCATTACTCCGAAATCCACTTCTTTTTGAAGTCCAACTTCTTTAGCAATTTTTTTTGCTCCAAGTACTTCTTCAAGTGTTACAACAAATGGAAGCATTATTCCAACATTTTGTAATCCTTCTTCGTATAATTCTTTAATTGCAGTTAATTGTGCTTTTAGCATTCTTGGTTCATCAATATCTCTTCTAATTCCGTGCCATCCAATCATTGGATTTTCTTCTTTAGGTTCCTTATCTCCGCCGATTAGTTCCTTGTATTCATCACTTCTTGCATCAAATGTTCTAAACCATACTGGTTTTCCAATAAACTTTTCAGCAACAACTCTAATTCCTTTCTTTACAGTGTCTTTTAGTTCAACATCTTTATTTTGTCTAATAAATTCTGCAGGATGCATTCCACTTGATGTAATCATATGTTCTGCTCTAAGTAATCCTACTCCGTCCGCATTTGTTGCAGCAGCACTTTCTGCTGCATCAGGTAAAGCAACATTTACTTTTACTTTAATTGATAAATCTTTAAGTAACTCTAGTAATTGTTTTTCTTCTTCTGATTTTTGTTCTTTACTCATTTCTTTGTATTTTATTCCGCCAAATTCTTTTTCAATTGTAACAATTTTCTTAGTAATAGTTGGTCTTGCTGAAGATTCAACAATTGACTTTTCCAAGTCTTCTTCAATTTCCTCTATTTCGTTTTCTTCAAATATTTTTGTTTCTTTCTTTTCATGTTTGATTTCTATTTTTCCAGCGTAAATTTTTCCATTAAATCCATCAATTGTTACTTCCATTCCGTCTTTTAGTACTTCAGTTCCAATACTTGTTCCCACAACGCAAGGTATTCCTAGTTCTCTTGATACAATTGCAGCGTGGCAAGTTCGTCCACCCTCGTTAGTAATTATCCCTGTTGCTTTCTTCATTACAGGTACCCATGAAGGGGAAGTCATTCTTGTAACTAAAATATCTCCTGGTAATACTTTTGCAATGTCTTCAAGTTCAGGTACAACTTTTACAATTCCGGTAACTACTCCTGGTGCTGCTGCAAGTCCTTGGATTATTGGTTTTTCTAGCGTAGTAATTGTTTCTCCCTCAACTTTCTTGTTTAGGGTAGTAATTGGTCTTGCTTGTACAATCATTAAAATATTATTTTCCATTGCCCACTCAATATCCATTGGTTTTCCATAGTGTAGTTCTATTTCATATCCGATTTTTGCAAGTTCAATTATTTTAGCATCAGACATTTTCTGTGCATCTGCTTTTCCTTTTCCAAGGTTTACTCTAATGTTTTCTTTTCCTTCTTTAATTAGCATCCATTCTTGTTTGTTTATTTTTTTATTAGTAAGAACCATTGTTGATTTGTCAATTACATAATTGTCTGGAGTGATACTTCCAGATACTACTGTTTCTCCTAATCCAAATCCTGCTTCAATAATTATTGTGCTTAAATCTCCAGTAGGGTCTGCAGTGAACATTATTCCACTTACGTCACTTTCAACCATTTTTTGTACTACTGCGCAAAGTCCAACTTTTTCAGTTCCAAATCCTTGTTTTTGTCGGTAATAAACAGCTCTTGCAGTGAATAAAGATGCCCAGCATTTTTGTACTGCTCGAACAACATCATCCTCTCCTTGGATGTTCAAATAAGTTTCTTGTTGTCCTGCAAAACTTGCTTCAGGTAAATCTTCTGCTGTTGCACTTGATCTAACAGCAACTAATGCAGATTTATCCATTCCTAATAATTTGTAATTACTAATAATTTCCATTTTGATTTGAGTAGGCATTCTGCTTGTTTCAATTAATTGTCTAATGTTGGCAGTAACAGTTTCAAGTTGGGCAGTGTTTTCAACATCAATAGCATCAATTGCAGCTACAATTCTTGCTTTGATTCTTGTTTCTTCAAGGAAACTAAAGTATGCTCCGCTAGTAACAACAAATCCAGTAGGGACAGGAAAATTATTATTTTCCATTTCGCCTAAAGAAGCTCCTTTTCCGCCAACTTCGTTAATGTTGGACATGTTAATTTCTCTAAACCAAAGTACGTTCTTCATGTTGCAATACAAAAGATTTTAGTGTTTAAAAGGGTTGCTGTCGGTCTTTTTACAAACATAAAATTAGGGATTTTCTCTAATCAAAAACTTATTAATCTTCTTTTACCTTAATAGACTTAGAGTTTTATGTCATTATTCCTTCAATTATTTGTAAACGGCTTAATAGCGGGTTCTATTTATGCGTTAGTTGCAAGTGGATTTTCTTTAATTTATTCTACAAATAAATTTGTTCATTTTGCTCACGGTTCAACAATTGCCTTCTCCGCATATGTGCTTTATTTTCTATTTTCTACCCTTGGACTTGA
>CAZOCW010000095.1:3667-4058 GCA_964578405.1 uncultured archaeon
TTACTTAAGTGCAATTTTGGCAGTTCTCTTTGGGGGATTGTTTGGAATTTTTATGCTTGAGGCAGTTTATTCTCCGCTCATGAAACGAAAGGCTTCGGGTTTAATTCTTCTCACGGCAAGTGTTGCTCTTTTGATTTTGTTTGAATCTCTAATCCTTCTATTCTTTGGGGCGGATGTTAAAACTCTTAATTTCATTAAAGTTGAAAAAGGATTGGATATTTTTGGGGCAATGATTACTCCTCTTCAAATAGTAATTGTAATTATTGCATTAGTCCTTCTAGTAGTGCTTTATTTGTTCATGAAATACACAAAATTGGGTAAAGCAATGCGTGCAGTATCTGATAACAAAGCAGTTGCAGAAATTGTTGGAATTTCCTCAAAGAGAATATTT
>CAZOCW010000096.1:0-4038 GCA_964578405.1 uncultured archaeon
TTGGAAATTATTTTTTGAACACTGCAGTAATTAATCCTCCAATCAAACCAATGGGGGAAATAGATTGGAATGTGAATGATAGGGGTGTAGAAATTTCTTCAAGTGATCCTTTGAATGATGCAAATTTATTTGGTTTGTGGCATTTGAATGGAAATTCAACTGATTCAAAAGGGACTCTTGGATCGCTTACTTGGGGTGGAACTGAAGCTTATACTACTGGTTTGTTTAATTCACAAGCAGCGAGTATGAATGGTTCAAGTTATGCACAAACACCAAATGTGACTTTTGAATCTACAAAAGATTATTCTATTAGTTTTTGGTTTATCCAAGAGGATACCTCTCCAAATGCAACAAATTTATTTGGTTTTTATAACACTGGAGTTTCTGGAGGATTTCAATCAGGAATATCTACAAATGGGGGAGTTTTGAATTCAGGAATTTGTAGGACTTGGATTTACTGTACTGGTTCAACTGTAAATCCAATTGTAGTGAAAAATGTTTGGCACCATATAACAATAGTTTATGAAAAAAATTTAACTCAAAAAGTTTATTATGATGGAAAGTTTTTGGAAACTATCGCACTTGGTTCTGCGGGGTTAAATGTTACAGTAAAACTTCCTATTGGTACTGCTGGGTTAAATGGTTCTGAAGGAGGATTTTTGAAAGGAAAAATTGAAGAATTTGCATATTGGACTCGAGCACTTTCTTTAACAGATGTTCAGACTTTGTACAAATCTCAAAAAGGAAATTGGTTGGACAATAATTTAGTTGCTTATTATAAATTTAATTCAAAATATGATACAAACAAAATTATTGATTCTGCAAGAGGAAATACTGGAACTTTAACTAATGGCCCTGATACTAATGCTCAAGGACTTTGGGATACTAATGCTGGATATTTTGATGGAGTAAATGATTACGTTGATCTGACTAATTCAAGTATTTTTAATCCAACTTCTGCAATGACAATCTCTGCTTGGATTTATCCAAAATCCTACACTAATTGTTATCCTCTTGGGGGGTCACTTGAATGTTGGGTTGTTGGAAGAGATATTTCTGGAGGGCGTTCATATGCTTTTGGATTTACTAATCCAACGTTAACTTTGCAAGTAAATGGGACAAATACTGTTACTTATGCTTATAGTAATATTGCTACAAATAAATGGCACCATATTTTAGTAACTGGAGAAGCAACAGGAAATTTCATCAAACTATATGTGGATGGAGTACTAGTGGATACTAAGACTTGGACTGCTCCGGCTTCAACTTCCACAATTACTACGATTGGGAGAAGAATGTACTCTGGAGCTGAAGGATATTTTAACGGTTATATTGAGGATGTAAAATTATACAATCGTTCGCTTTCTGCTGCTGAAGTTGCAGCGGATTTCAATCGGGGTTTAATAGATTCAAATTATGTTTCTAGAGTTTTGGATTCTTCTCCTTCTAGTGTTGTTACTGATTACAATTATTTAATTTTGAATTCGAATAATGGTTTGGACAAGAATGGTCACATTTATGGTGCACAAATTGAACCAACTGTTGAGAAGGATTTGAATGTTGGTTTAGTTGGACTTTGGCATTTGAATGGGGATGTTAATGATTCTAGTGTTTATAGAAATAATGGGACTCCTTCTAATTTGACTTATACAACTGGGCTTTGGGGAAATCAATCAGGAAGTTTTAATGGGAGTAGTAGTATTGCAACTTTTTTGGGACCTAATCTTAATGGAGATTCTTCGTATACTTTGTCTTATTGGATAAATCCTAGTCAATACAAAGATGATTCTTGTTCTATTTGTTTTGGTGCAACTGGAGTGTCTTCTGGATCAATTTGTACTCCTATGTGTAATGGTGGTACTTATGTGTGTGTTGCGCATTATGGTAATGATCATCAATTTTTGCAAACTTATAAATTAAATCAATGGTAGCATGTAGTTTTGGCTTATGATAGTTCTACAAGTACTGAAAAAATGTATTATAATGGGGTTTTTAGTGAATCTTGGACTCCTGCGGATTTAGCTTTGTCTTCTTCACGACAATTAGTATTTGGTAGATGGCAATGGGCCTCAAATCCCACTAACTTTTTTAATGGGGCAGTTGAAGAAGTTGCTATTTGGAATCGTGCTCTTGATGCTAATTCAATTAAAGAAATTTTTAATAAGGGTGCAACAAAGATTGGTGCTAAGTATCGTGGTTGTGCGGATTCTACTTGTTCAACAAATCCTTCTTGGTCAAGTTTGACTTATGCTGATTCGAATAGTAAAATTAATCTTGATGCAATAGATGGGAATAGGTATTTCCAGTATGCTTTGTATCCAACTTTGTACACTTTCCCTGATGGGAATGTTTTCTCACAAGCGTTTGCTTCAATTAGAGATGTAAACGTGCTTTACACAAACTGATTAGTTTTAATTTTGTTACAAACCTTAATTTTATTATGAAATGTCTTGCTATAGAATCAACCGCACACACTTTTGGAGTGGCCCTTGTTGAATCTGATTTAAACAAAACAAATTATGAAAAAGCTACTTGTAATATTCTTTCAAATGAAAAAGATTCCTACACTACTACAAGTGGGGGAATGATTCCTCGAGAACTAGCGGAGCATCACTTTAGAGTTGCTCCAACGGTTTTAGATAATGCCTTAAAGAAAGCAAATGTTAAACTTTCTGAAATTGATTTAGTTGCTTTTTCAATCGGACCCGGAATTGGAAACGCTTTAAGATGCGGAGCAATATTTGCTAGACAAATTGCTCTAAAAATAAACAAACCATTAATTGGGGTAAATCATTGTGTTGCACACATTGAGATTGGGAGAAAACTTTGCGGAGCAAAAGATCCTGTAATGCTTTATGCTTCTGGAGCAAATACACAAATTATTTGCTACGAAAATGGATATTACCGAGTATTTGGAGAAACTCTTGATACGGGAATAGGAAATTTTTTAGATGCATTTGGAAGAGAACTAGGATTGGGATTTCCTGCAGGACCGTCACTAGATAAAATATATTTTGAAGGAACCCAAGCAAAAGCAAATGCTTTTGCGGGGCGTAGTGAAGCAACTGCTTCACCACGAAATTACATTGAACTACCTTACACAGTAAAAGGAATGGATTTGGCTTTTAGCGGATTATTAACTAATGCGACAAACAAAATTCCTTTAATTGGAAAAGAAATAAATGGAAAAACATTAACAAAAGAAGATTTGGTTTATTCTGCTTTACACACTGCATTTGCAATGTTAACAGAAGTAACTGAAAGAGCTCTTGCTCACACTGAAAAAAAAGAAGTAGTTTTAGGTGGGGGAGTGGGGTGTTCAAAAGCATTACAAGAAATGGTTACTAAAATGTGTGAAGAACGTGATGCAAAATTATTTGTTCCTCCAAACTCAGTAATGGTTGATAATGCTGCAATGATTGCATGGACTGGAATTTTAATGCATGTAAATGGAGTAAAAACAAATGTTACAAGTTCAGAAATTTTGCCAAAACAAAGAACTGACGATGTGAAAGTAACTTGGAGAAAAGAATAGTTTTATATAATTTGAAAACTAATTTTTAATAAAGTTGATTGAATGGGGCGTTTAAAATTTATTAATAGTCGTGCACTTCAAAGAGCCCAAGGAACAATTGAGTATTTGGTTATTATTGCGGTTGTTGTTGTTCTTTCGCTTGTTGTTGTTGGGGTTGTGATTACTCAGACGCAGAGTGGTGCGAATGTTTCTAGTACTGCTTCTGAGATTTCTAGTAAGACTGGTTTACTTGCGATTTCTAATGTTTCTTTGAATGCGATTGATAAAAATTTTTTTGTTAGTTTGAAAAACAATGATGCGGAGTCGATTACTGTTACGAGTATGAGGGTTACGACTGATACGAATAGTTTTTCTGAGCAGTTGAATATGACAAGTGAGAAGGTTTTCAAGGTTGCTACTTTAACGAGTTGTACTTTGGGTCAGAAGTTGAGTGCAATTGTTACTGTTGGTTATACAACAAAATACGGTTTGAGTAAGACGCAAGTTTTTTCTAATGTTGTTGT
>CAZOCW010000097.1:0-4014 GCA_964578405.1 uncultured archaeon
CTATCAGTTCTAAAATTAAAGAAAATAATTGAATCATTTTGTTTTATTCCAGAATAATCTTTTGCTTTCATTGGAACAATAAATTCATCAGTAATATTTGCTTTGTGACTTTGTTTAATTGAATCAACTGCATTTGTGAATTCAGTTTTTGTTTTCCCTTCAACAATACACTCGTAAGCAGATCTTGTTCTTTCCCATCGCTTATCTCTATCCATTGCATAAAATCTTCCACTAACAGTTGCAATTTCGCCAAATTTAAGCTCACTTAATTTAGCATTAAGTTTAGCCAAATGCTCAAGGCTCTTTGTTACAGGCGCATCTCTTCCATCAGTAATGACATGTATCTTAACATTTGTTACTTTATTCTTTTTACAAAGTTCAAGAAGTGCAAGTAAATGATCCAAATGTGAATGTACCCCTTCCTCTTGAATTAATCCAATTAAATGCAAAGCAGTTTTGTTCTTTTTTACGTTTTCAATAGCTGAAACAAATGCTTTGTTCTTAAAAAATTCTCCAGAGTTAATTGCAAAATTAATTCTTTCAAGAGATTGAAACAAAATTCTTCCAGAACCAATAGTCATGTGCCCTACTTCTGAATTTCCTTGATATCCTTTAGGAAGACCTACACTTTCCCCAGAGCACTTAAGTAAAGTCGACGGATAATTTTTCATTAGTTTATCAGTGTTTGGAGTAGGAGTATTAGCAATCATGTTAAGTTCGGTTTCTTTTCTATAGCCCCAACCGTCACGAATTACTACTATTACTTTCTCTTCTTTTGGCATACTACATTGGAAACTCTAAGGGTTTAAAAATCCAACTTGATAGCTAAGAGAGAATAAGAATTACTAGCAAAAATTAAGTTAAGGAAGTAATTAATTTGTATTTTCCAAGCATTTTGATTATCTCAAACCAAAATACACTTAATGCAGCTGCAAATACAATTAGAGTAAAATCTCCAAAATTCAATTGACCAAATTTGAATATTTCTTGTAAAAATGGAACATTTAGAGCAAGCATCAGAATAGTTAATGCCCCTCCGACAATGAACCACAAGTAGGGATTCTTATCCTTGAAAGTTTCAAGAATATTCATTGACCAAGATCTATTTGTTAAAATTAAAAACAAATTTGTCATGATTAGTATACTAAAACCCATGGCTCTTGCAACATCCTCACTTGCCCCTGTTTGAATTTTATAATTAAATATAAACAAAATTACTATTAAAACAACTATTCCTTGAAGAGTACTATACACTAAAGTATTTTTATTAAAAATTTTCTCTTTAGGATCTCTTGGTTTTCTTCGCATAACATTTTTCTCTTCATTTTCTGCTTCAAATACAATAGAACATGCAGGATCGATAATTAACTCAAGGAAAACAACATGCACTGGAAGCAAAATTAGTGGCCAATCAAGTAAAACTGTGACAAGTGCTACTCCCGCTATTGGAATATGAACTGCTAAAACATAAGCCATTGCTTTTCGTATATTATCAAAAATTCTTCTCCCAAGTCTAATTCCTCCAACAATTGAAACAAAATCATCATCAGTTATTACTAACGAAGAAGCTTCTCTTGCAACATCCGTTCCTCTTTGACCCATTGCAATTCCAATATGTGCTGCTTTTAATGCAGGAGAATCATTAACTCCGTCCCCAGTCATTGCTACAATTTCTCCATTCGCTTTTAGTGCTTTTACAATTCTTAACTTTTGTTCAGGCATTATTCTTGCAAATACATTAACTTCATTAATTCTTTTTCGCAGTTCATCATCACTAAGCTTAGAAAGTTCATGACCGCTAATATGATTTGAATAATTATGCAATCCAATTTGTTTTGCAATATTTGTTGCAGTACCAGGATAATCCCCAGTAATCATTATTACTCTTATTCCTGCAGAGTAACATTCCTTTATTGCAGTATTAATTCCCGGTCTTATTGGGTCTTCAAATCCCAATAAACCAACAAAAGTAAATTTGAAATCATGCTGATCAGTAGGCAATTCATCCCCAACTTCTGCTTTTGCCACCCCTATTACTCTTAATCCGCTTTTTGAAAATTCCGCAGCTTTCGCAAGAATTTTTTTCTTTTCATTTTCTTTTAAATGGCATAAATCAATAATTGATTCTGGAGCACCTTTTGCAGCAACAATATTTTCTTTTTTATCAGGAGAATCCCAAGCATGACTTATTGCCAACAATTGAGGACAAAGTGGATATTCTTTAAGTAAGTGCCAATTTTTATGAATGTGATGAGTATGAGCAAGCATTGAATTTCCAACTTCAATTAATGCTTTTTCCATTGGATCAAAAGTTTCTTTTTGACTTGCTAAAATACCATATTCTATTGTTTCATGAAATTCACTTGGAATTCCTTCTTTTTTCCCAAGCCAAAGCATTGAATTTTCTGAATAAACTGCCTTTAGAGTCATTTTATTTAAAGTTAAAGTTCCAGTTTTATCTGAACAAAGCACAGTTGCTGAACCAAGTGCTTGAATTGCAGAATTTTTTCTTGTAAGCACATTCTTTTTTGACATATGCCAGGCCCCAAGAGCAAGGAACACTGTTAAAACAACAGTAAACTCTTCAGGCAAAACAGAAATTGCAATTGTTACTCCGGTAAGAATACTTTCTAACCAATTACCATGTATTGAACCATAAACTATTACTACTATTAAACACAATATTATTGCAGCGATTGAAACTATTTTTACAATTTTTTCAGTTTCTTTTTCTAATAGACTTTTTTCTGTTTTAACTTCTTTTAATGATTTTCCAATCTTGCCCATCTCAGTTTCCATTGCTGTTTTTTTTACTTGAACAATTCCAACACCTGAAACAACAAGTGTTCCAGAATAAACAAATGGTAATCCATCCCCGCCAGGTGGTGAAAATTCTTGCATTAAATCAGTAGTGTGAACTTTTCTTACAGTAACTGATTCCCCAGTTAGTAAACTTTCATCAACATTTAAATTTGAACATTCAATTACGATACAATCAGCAGGAACACGATCTCCTTCTGAAAGAATTACAATATCTTCAAAAGCAACTTCTCTCCCAGCAATTCTTTTTGATTCTCCCTCTCTAACTACTAAAGCTCTTGGGCTTGACAAATCCTTTAATGCTTCAACTGCTGATTCAGTTTTATTTTGTTGATAAATAGTTAAACCAATCATGAATACTACGGATGCAAGAATCATTAACCCCTCATTAATATCCCCAATAAGAAAATACACTATCCCACACACAAGTAGGAAAAGAAACATTGGTTCAGTCATTACTTCTTTAATGACCCCTAAGAAAGTATGTTTTTTTTCAGTTTCAAGTTCATTAAAACCATATTTTAGCAATCTTTCCTTAGCTTCGTAATCAGATAAACCAGTAATTTTTAATGAAGCTAAAGTTTCAGTAACACTCTGCAAAATTGATTCACCGTGAGTAGAAGAATGGGATAAAAAGGGTATAAAAGTGTATCCAACTCAAAAATGAGTATGGAAAAACTAATTGAAATTACTGATAAAGAGATTGGTGAGAAGTCTAGAGAAGTACTTTATTGGAAAGTTAGAGATGCCGCACGAGCAATTGTAATTGACCCTAAAACAAATCAAATTGGTTTACTTCATGTTACAAAAAGAAAATACCACACGCTTCCCGGAGGAGGACTTAATGATGGGGAAAGCGTTCTTGAAGGAGTACAAAGAGAGGTGCTTGAAGAAATTGGTTGCAAAATAAAAGTTCTTAATAAATATGCAAAAGTAATTGAACATAGAACACACACTGAACTAAAATCTCGCTCACACTATTTTATTACTGAACTTTTGGAGAAAGTAGAAACTAAACCAACTGAAGAAGAAATTGAATCTGGATCAATCCCTGTTTGGGTAACACTAAACGAAGCAATCAAAACAATCAAAAAAGAATCAAAAGAAACTAAAGATTACGAGTACAAGTTTATGTTCGCACGCGACATAATGGTTCTTGAAGAATACAAAAAAAGTTTGAAATTATAAATAATT
>CAZOCW010000098.1:0-4007 GCA_964578405.1 uncultured archaeon
GTATAGTTTTTTGTACAACTGCGTTACAGTGTGGACATTTTTTTACACTTTTTGCTTTTAATATAATTCTTTTTGTGTAATCTACTACTTTTGATTTTGAAGCAATTTGTAATTTTTTTATTTGATCGTCTGAAAGTAATATGTGTGAGCAATCTTTACAAGTTGCGTTCATTAGTAATTCTAATCTTCTTCCAAATTCTGAGTGTATTACCGGTCTTTCCATTTCTAAGTGTCCGAAGTGTCCTGAGCAGTTTTTCATTGTTTGTCCGCATGTTTTACATTTTATTCCAGGGTTAATTACACCTAAGTGGGGATCCATTAATCCTCCTTCCATTGGGTAACCGTCTTTATCGTAAGTTTCAGGAGTCTTTATTTCTATTGCACTCATTTTTCGTACAAGTTCTGGGTATATGAAATTGAAATCTACACTACCAATTCTTTTCATTATCATGCGTGCTCACCTTTTTTTACTCCATTACTTTTCTTGCTCTAATACACTCTAAATTTAATTAATCAACTTTTGAACAAAAATTAAACTTTGTCTACCAAGTTGATTTTTCCCATTATTCCTAATGCTTTTAATTCTTCTAAAAGCAATTTGAATCCGTAAGACATTTCTACTGGATATACTGCAGTACTCTTACAAAGTGGGCAGTATCTCTTGTGTCTTATTTCATCGCTTACTGCGATTACTCCGCATTTTTCACATACAAGTTCTACTGTCTTATCTGAATCTTCAAGTAACTTCTCGTGAAGTAACATTGCTGCTCCGTGACCAACAAGTGTTTCTGTTTCCATTTCTCCAAATCGAAGTCCGCCCTCTTTTTCTTTTCCTTCAGTTGGCTGTCTTGTTAATACTTGAACAGGCCCTCTTGCTCTTGCTTGTAACTTGTGTGTTACAACGTGGTATAATTTTTGTGTTGCAATTATTCCTTGGAAGATTTCTCCTTCAAGTCTTTTTCCAGTGATTCCGTCATAGAAGACTTCCATTCCGTCTCCTCTAAATCCGTTTTCTCTTAATTTCTTTTCTAAATCTAACATAGGAGTTGAATTGAATGGTGTTCCATCAATTATTGTTCCTGCTGCTGCTCCAGCTTTTCCACCTAACATTTCTAGTAAGTGCCCCATAGTCATTCTTGATGGGATTGAGTGTGGATTAATTATCAAATCTGGTTTTATTCCGTCAATTGTGAATGGCATATCTTCTTCAGGTATTATTGCTGCAACAACACCTTTCTGTCCGTGTCTTGAAGCAATTTTATCCCCAACTGCTGGAACTAATGGAGTTCTTACTTTTACTTTAACTAATCTAGATCCATCTTCTGCTTCTGTCATCATGATTGTGTCAACGTAACCTGGTTTTCCTTTTCTTACAGTCATTGATGCATCTCTTCTTTTTTCTTCATCAACACCAAAGTCTGTCATTTCTTCAAAGAATCGAGGAGGAGATGTTTTTCCAATTATTGCTTCTTCTTCTCCAACGAATTGTTCAAGTTGAATTATTCCGTCAGTTCCTAATTTTTTGAAATGTTCTTCTTCTAAGAATCCTACTTTTTCTTCTGTTGGTACTTCGAATTTATCTCTTTGTCCACCAGGATATCTTTGTTCGATTGTTTCGTAATTTCTAAAGTATGATGCTCTTGCAAGTCCTCTATCAATTGCACCTTTGTTCAAAACTATTGCATCCATTGTATTGAATCCGTAGTATGGCATAATTGCAACTACGAAGTTTTGTGATTGTGGTCTTTTGTCAAGTTCAATTAAATCCATAGTTCTTGTTTTTACCAAGTTTTTTTCTGGGTAGTATAATAAGTATGCTTCAGTGTCGTGTCTGATTTTGTAATTGATTGCTCCAATTCCAATTGCCTGCTTGAACATTTTTGCTCCGTGCAGTGCTTTTCCTGCCATGTTGTGGTTAACGTATGGAATTAAACTTGAAATTACACTTAAGGTTGCAGCCCCATCAATTTCTAAGTGTGTGTGAGCTTTTGTAATTTCTGCTTCGCTTTGTGCAACAAATGCGTTTTCTTCTTCTTCAGAATCTAAATATTCAATTACTCCCATGTCAAGAATTTGTTGGAATGTTAATTTTCCATCAGATACTTGTTTTACAAGTTCTGGAGTGTAAGCACTTTTTCCATTTTTTACTACGATTACTGGTCTTTGTAATCTTCCAGCATCAGTGTTAATGTAAATTTCGTTTGTGTCTTTGTGGTGTGATACGTTTAATTGTTTAGCTAATTTATTATCTCTTCTTGCTTCGATAATTATGTTAGTTAAGTCTTCTGGTTTTTCGTGAAACCCTATTAGTCTTCCGTTGATGTAAACCTTTGCTATTGCTGCCATCTTTTACTCACCCACAAATTTTCATTTTTCACTGATTAAAAATAATTTTTCCTTAAAAAAATAAAAGGAAAATTTACAATTTCTTTAGTCTTACTCCTTGTTTGTGTAAGAAATCTTCAACAGGACTTTCGTTTGCTTCTGTTGTAACATCTGCTAAAAAGCAAAGATTCTTTACAAGTCCACATTGTGGTCCATCAGGAGTTTCAATAGGATCAAGTCTTCCCCAGTGTGTTCCGTGAACATCTCTGGCTTCGTATAATTCTCTTGTTTTTGATAATTGTGATTTTACTTTTCTTAAATCAGTTAATGGAGCTAAGTAATTTACTCTATCCATGAACTTTGCTACACCAGTACTTCTTCCAATCCAGTTTCCAGTAGACATTGCGAATTTGATTCTTTCACTCACAGCACCAGGTCTTACGATTGTTGAAATATTTAATTTTCTTCTTCTTGTAACAGTTCTATCAATTTGGAATCTTATATCTTTTACAAAGTATTTGAATGAGTATCTGAATAAGTGTTCCATTAATTTTCCACTTAATTCTAATCTCTTGTTTGCGTAGTGATCTTTATCATCTTTTCCACGTAATCTATATGCTCTTTCAATAGCTTTTGTTGCCATCATTGATAAGTAATATGCTTTTGCAAGTCTTGCTGGTTCGTCTTGTCCAATGTGTGGCAATAAGAATCCATCAATAACTTCTCTTGCTCTTCTAAGTCTATAATCAATAACCTGTCCAGGAGCAACGAACTTACCGATTTTATCAAGGGCTTCTTCTTCAGTATTAATTTCGCATTCTTCCCAGTTTAATAGTAAATCATTTTGTATTTCTTTTTCTTCAGGGAATGCATCAAAGATTTCTTTTTTTGTTTTTAGTCCTAGTGCTTTGAATAATGAAATTAATGGTAATTTCTTTGGTGATGTTGGGAAAGATGCAAATAATAATCCTTCAGGACTTCTTAGTAATCTTACTCTTCCTTTGAAAGCTCCTCTTGTTGAGATAACTTCAGAAACAACTCCTTTTTCTCCTTCAGAAATTAATACTCTATCAGATGCTAAAACTTCTTGAGTCATTAATGCTTTTTCGCTTCCGTTTAAAATAAAATATCCACCAAAATCTTTTGGGTCTTCTCCCATTTCCATTAATTCTTCAGGATTTTTTCCATTTAACCAGCATAAGTGAGATTTTGTCATTATTGGTAAATCACCAATATAAGTTCTTCTTGCGTCTTGTTCAACATCTCTTCTATAAAGTCTCATTGTTAAGTATAAAGGTCCTGCATAAGTTCTGTTTCTTAGTCTTGCTTCCATAGGAGTAAATTCGTCCCGCGGGGATCCATCAGCTTCAATTATTTTTGGTTTTTCAACTTCAATATCAGATAATTCAATTCTTACTTCTTCAATTTTTGGAACGATTTGTGAATTTTCTTTTACAATGTCTTGTAATTTTTGGTCAATGAATTGATTGAATGAATCAATTTCCATTTGCGCTATATTTTTGTTCTTAAAATAAGAATCTATTAGTTCCCAAGACATCCAAACTCACCCTTTTCTCCAAAACTATTTTTTCTGAAAAAAAATTTCTAACTTTTTTTCAGGCATTAATATAATTTTAATTTTTATACTACTCTTCTGTAGTATGCTGATTGACCTGCAGTTA
>CAZOCW010000099.1:0-4002 GCA_964578405.1 uncultured archaeon
AAAAACTTGGATTAACAGAATACGAAGCAAAGACCCTAAGTACACTTTTTACATTAAAAGAAGCTGAAGCACCACACATTTCAAGAACTGCTCAAGTACCAAAAACAAGAGTATATGATGTTTTAGAAAAATTAATGGAAAAAAATCTAATTATAGAAATAAAAGGAAGGCCAAAATTGTATCGCGCAGTTGAAGCACAAAAAGCAATTGATATTTTACTTATTGGGAAAAAGAATCAACTTTCAGAACTTGAAAGAGAAGCTACTGAAGTTAAAGAAAATATTTTTGTTAACGTTGGAAAAGATGAAACCGGCGAAAAAGTAATGAAAGTAAAAGACAAACAAGATTTTGAAAGAATTTTAGGACAAGAACTACTTAAAGCAGGAAAATCAATTCAAGGATTAACAGAAATTACTGATGATCATGATATAATTCACGACGCACTAAAGCGAGCAAAAGCAAATAATGTTTCAATAAAATTACTAAATTCATTTCCATCTAAGAGATTAAAAGAAGTTGGAGAAGTAAAAAGTTTCAATCACGGACTTAACGCATTTATTATTGATGGAAAAAAAATAGTAATGGCTATTTCAGATTTTAAGAAACAAAAACCAGATTATCATTTTACAATATTAAATGAACACCAACCAATGGCAAATGCATTAATGCACTACTTTGATAAAAATTGGAAAGATGCTAAAAATTTCTAACTAGTTTCTGATTTGAGATGTTTTTATGGTTGTAAAAAAACAAGCCCGAGCAGTAATTTTAAATCAAATGAATAAAATTACCGGTAAACCAAAAATTGCTTTCAAATTAAATCCACATGATGGATCAAAGATTTGGGATCGAATACAATTTTTTAGAGATCGTACTGCAGTTGAAGCAAGAGTGCTAAGAAAAAAACCAACTGAATTCAAACGAACAAGTTCAATAAGTAGATTTATTGCAAATAGTCCTGCAAGAACACATATTGAAAATGCAAGAACTACTGAAAGATCAGTAAGAGAATCACTTATTCAAGGTGCGAAATCTGATCCAAGCACAAGACAAAGTTATTACATTAAAGGGGACGATCCTAAAAAAGCTCGACCCGTAAGAAGAGATTAATTTTTTAAAAAACTAATTCTAAATAAAGTTTCTTAACCCTAAGTAAAGTTTCTAACACCTATTTTTCTTAATTTTGTCCCTTATAACAAAACTCTTAAACCCTAACAAATCTAATTTTTATTATGAGTACTCAAGAAGAAATACGTGTAGTTGCTTACAAGTATGCTGTAAAGAATGCATTTGAACATGAGGGCAAAAGCCAAATTGGGGCAGTTGTTGGAAAAGTAAAAGCACTATTTCCCGAAGTTGATCTTAAAGAAGTTGCACCACTCATTGCAAAAACAGTTGGGGAAGTAAACAAAATGCATAAAGATTCATTAACTTCTGAATATTCTAAATTTACTGCAGAAGGTTGGGAACTAAAGCACGTTGAAAAAGAAAAAACTCTTCCTGATTTAGAATGGATGAAGGACGGAATGAAATTAATTACAAGAGTTGCACCAAACCCGAGCGGAGTAATGCACTTTGGACACGCAAGACCTGGTGTGATTACTGATGAGTATGTAAAAAAATATGGTGGAAAATTAATTTTAAGATTTGATGATACTGATCCAAAAGTAAAAACTCCCATGGAAGGGGCAGAAGCAGAATTTAAGCGAGATTTTGATTGGCTTGGAATACAATTCCACGAACACAATAGATCCTCTGATAGACTTGAAAGATATTATGAAGTTTTAGAAAAATTACTAACTGATGGAATGGCTTATGTTTGTAATTGCGAAAGTGAGGATTGGAGAAAGTTAATTTGGGATAAAAAAGCTTGTCCGTGTAGGGAAAAAAAACCAGCTGAGCAATTAGCACAATGGAAAAAAATGCTAGCACACGAAATAAAAGAAGAAGAAGCGGTTGTTAGAATTAAAACTGATTTACACAATCCTGATCCAAGTGAAAGAGATTGGTGGGCAGCAAAAGTAGTGGATAATATTGATCACACTAATCCCAATGTAAAAAATAAACACGTTTGGCCATCATACAATTTAGCTTGTGCAGTTGATGACCATGACATGAATGTAAATTTAATTATTCGAGGACAAGAACACTTAACAAACGCGGACAAACAAAAATTCTTATTTGATCACTTTGGTTGGACTGTTCCTCACAATTACTTTAATGGAAAAATATCAAAACTAGGGGACATGGTTCTCTCTAAAAGTAAAATAAAAGTTTTAATGGAAAAACAAGGATTAACTCGTGATGATGATCCTAGGTTAGCTACGATTAAGGCATTTAGAAGAAGAGGATTTGATCCAAGAGCTATTAGAAAAATAATCCTTGATTCTGGTTTAAGTTTAAAAGAAGTAAAAATTTCTGCAGAAGCAATTGCTGCTGCAAATAAAATATTTATTGGGGAAGTAAATTCCTATCCATTCTTTGAAGAAGCTGTTCCTTTAGAAGTTTATAATGTTTCAAGTGGAGAAGGGGAATGCTACGGAGAAGTAGTTAAATTTGACTCTGGTTTAGCAAAAGTATTTGTTGATAAAAAAGAATTACTTCGATATAAAAATAAGAACGATGCTCCTGTTAGATTCAAAAAAGCATTTAATGCAAAAATTACTGAAGCTGGCGAATTTGGTGGAAAAGCAATGTTTGTTTCTTATATGAAAACTGAAAATCCAGTTTTATCTTGGGTGGATGAATTAACTGATGTTGAAATATTAATGGGTGACGGTACTACAAAGCGAGGATTCTCTTCAACTTCATTACTAACAGCAAAAGGAATAGTTCACTTTGATGGAATTGGTTACGCTAATATTGAAGGAAAAGATAGTGGCACAATAAAATGTGTTTATTCTTACGAATAAAAATGGTTTATTGATGAAATTTGTTCGATTAGCTAGTTTATTCTCCGCTAAGTAGGTTTAAATATTTGGGAAACGTAAGTGTGTCAATATGATTAATCAAGATTCAAAAATCATTGCTGCAATGGCTTACTTTTTTTTTTTTTTCATTTGGTTTTTGGCGCCACTGATTATTATTTTACTAAAAAAAGATGATGATTACGTTTTGTACCACTCAAAACAATCTCTTGTTTATGTTATAATTGAAACAATCTTCTTGGTAGTTGGATTCGGGGTGCTTTTTTTATTTTCTCTGTTAACTTTTGTAAATCCTATATTTGGAATAATTGGCTTAGTTGGATGGATAATATATGTGATTTGCGCTTTACTATTCATGATATTTTGGGTAATTGGGATCATCAATTGCTTTAGCGGAACAAAAAAACGCTTACCTCTAATTGGTTGGATTGGGGAAAAATTCTAATTAATTCCTCACCAAAGCTTAAATATTCAAAAGCTTTACTACTTCTATGGTAAAAGCTACTATTGTTGAAAAGAAAATTATTGATCCTGCTGTAATTTCTAAACCTGTTGTGGGGATAACTGATGAATCTAAACTAATTGCGGCATTGGCTTATTTGGGGCAATTATTTTTTGGGTTTTTGGGGTTTATTATTGGCCCTTTTTTACTCATGGGTTTTTTAGTTCCATTGGGGATTTGGTTGTTTAAAAAAAATGAGGATGACTATGTCGCTTTTCACGCAAAACAAGCGTTAGTGTACTCTATACTAACAATTATTGTGACATTTATTATGGCCGTATTTTTAGGGATAGCATTTTTACTTTCATTTATTTCTGTAATGTTAAATCCTGCAATTATGCTAATTATATTTGTAATAATGGCAATCGTATTTTTCGGGGTTAGTATAATTTCTTTTGGGTATTTTGTTCTAGGAATTGTTAACTGCTTTAGCGGGAAAAAGAAAAAATTACCTCTAATTGGTTGGATTGGGGAAAAATTCTAATTAATTTCCTTCAAAAATAGCCTTTTTCACCCCTCCTTAGCGACCTTTTTAAACCTTCTTTTTTAGTATTATTTTAGTTTCAAGGCTTA
>CAZOCW010000100.1:0-3955 GCA_964578405.1 uncultured archaeon
TTAGTGTTAATCCTTCAATGCTTGCAGGTAATACTGGGGTTGTTACTCCTCCGGTTGTTCCTTCTGGTCCAATTATTTATTTGAGTTCTCCTGCTAGTGGAACTGTTTCTTACAATCCTATTGTTGATTTTAATTATACGTTTACTAGTACTGATTTGAATTCTTGTTTTTTAATTATTGATGGGGTTGCCACTGGTGACAAAAATGGTTCTGTGCTAGTTGTTGGTGGACAGAATAAGATTACAAAAAGTATTTCTGAAGGATTACACACTTGGGATATTAATTGCACAAATACGAGCGGTGCGATGGGTACTGATCAAAATGGTTATTTATCAACAAGTGTAAGTTATGATAATCGTTTGGGTAGAGCTGCTTACTTTTCTTCCGCGAGTGATTTTAATTTTGGAAGTTATTTTTTGAATAGTGCGGTGATTAATCCTCCAATCAAACCAATGGGGGAACTTGATTGGAACGTAAATGATGGGACAAATAGAATTGATGGTTTGGTTGCGCATTGGAAGATGAATGACAATGCGGCGAATAAAACTGTTATTGATAGTGTTGGTGGATATAATGGAACTTCAGTTAGAAACACTTCTTTGATGTCTAATGTTGGGAAAATTAATACGGGTTTGGACTTTAATGGGACTGGGGATTATGTAAATTCATCAATATCGTTGGGCAATACTTTTTCAGTATCTTTGTGGTTTAAGAAACCTGCCAATACTGAGATGGCAATATTTGATAAAAGAAATGTGAGTGCTAACTACCAGGGTATTCATTTATTTATGATTACTGGGGGGGCTTTAGGTATTCAAATTAATGATTCGAGTGTTCATGATTATAGGGGGTATGGATCAGGATATGGGAATAATAGTTGGCATCATGCAGTAGTTACTTTTGATTATGGTACAAAAAATGCTAAAATTTTTGTAGATAATTCAGAGATTGCGAATATAGCAACCAGTGTTACTGGGAGTGTTAGTAATTCAATAGACTTTTTCATAGGTAAGAATGTTGGGGGCCCACCAACTTTTGAAGGATCCATTGATGATGTTCGTGTTTATTCTAAAGCATTAAGTGCAACAGAGGTAAGTCAAATTTATAATTCTACAAACGGAACAGAACAAAATGGTCGCGGAACTTGGACTGATGCTAATCTAGTTGCTTACTACAAATTTAATTCTAAAAGCGGAACAACGATTTTTGATTCAGCAAAAGGAAATGCTGGAACTTTAACAAACGGGGCGGATACAAACGCACAAGGTTTGTGGGATACAAATGCTGGTTACTTTGATGGAGTTAATGATTATGTGGATGCTGGGAATAATGCTTTGTTAAGGCCTTCCCAAGCAGTTACTCTATCCGCTTGGATAAATCCAAGTTCATTGTCTGGTGGAACTGGTGCAGTTTCTATGCCGTATAGTACTAGTGCTGGTTGGACTTCGCCTTGGGTTGGATATGGGGTTGGAACAAGTGATACTTCTGCTAGGTTTTGGATAAATATTGCGGGAACTGACAGAGAGTTTACTGTTGGCACGCTAAAAGTTGGCCAGTGGGCGCAGGTTGTTCTAACTTATGATGGGACAACAAGAAAAGGATATGTTAATGGGAATGTTGTTTATTCGGATTCAACTTATACTGGATCAATATTGTATTCAGGAACTCCAAATTTGATAATTGGGCAAAGGAGTCTTGTAAATGCAGGAGAATATTTTAAAGGTCTTATTGATGAAGTAAAAGTTTACAATCGTGCTTTAAGTGCAACTGAAATTCAAGCGGATTATAATCGTGGTTTGTTTGATTCGAATTATGTTTCTAGAATTATTGATACTAACTCAGGGTATGGTACAACTGATTATAATTATTTAGTTTTGAATACGAATAATGGTGTGGATAAGAATGGACACATTTATGGAAATCAACTTGAACCTACAATTGAAAAAGATTTGAATGTTGGTTTAGTTGGACTTTGGCATTTGAACGAAGCGAGTGGTACTACCGCATATGATTCAAGTGTTTATGCAAAAAATGGGACTTATGTAAATAATCCTACATTGACAACTGGGTTGTGGGGAACAAATGCTTATTCATTTAATGGTAGTAATAATTATGTTACTATTGCAGGTTCTGAATCAAGTTTTAATTGGACATCAATGTCAATGAGTGTGTGGATTAAGTTTACTTCTTCACAAACTGGCCATGGACTATTTTTCTCCAAACATAATGCGGGATCAGCAAATGGGTGGGCTTTTGAAGCCAATCCAAATGGTAGTGTTGGAAGAATAAGTTTTCAGTATGGTACAAATGCAAATTTATTGGATGGAAACTTTAATGACGGCCGATGGCATCATGTTGTTGCAACAATCACCCCAACTATCGCGACAGTTTATTCTGATGGGGTTCCAAATATTAGATTTAATCCAGTTCAAACAACAAACACTCAAACAGTAAAACTTGCAAGACTAGATACGTATGGGGGAAGCTTTTATTATGCGGGCTCTTTAGAGGAAGCTGCAATTTGGAATCGTGTTTTGGATGCTAATGAAGTTAAAGAACTTTTCAATAAGGGGGCTACAAAGATTGGTGCTAAGTATAGGGGTTGTGTGGATTCAACTTGTTCAGCTAATACTGCGTGGTCTTCTTTGACTTATCCTGATTCGAATAGAAGAATTAATTTAGATCCAATTGATGGAAACCAATACTTGCAATACTCTTTGTATCCGACGCTTTACACTTTCCCTGATGGAAATGTTTTCCCGACTGCATTTGCTTCAATCAGAGATGTGAATGTAATTTATACAAATTAGTTTTTGAGTTTTATTTAATTCTTTTAAATAGTAACTGTTAAAAGAAGAAAAGCAGTATTTGGTATATGCATTTTGACAAACCTTTTGCTCAAGGCATTTCTTGGACACCTTTTGAGGTGCAGGCTTCAGGTCAGGCCCCCATGCGGGGACAGGGAACGATTGAGTATCTAGTAATAATTGCGGTTGTTGTTGTTCTTTCGCTTGTTGTTGTTGGGTTAGTGATGACCCAAATTAGTTCTGGAGAGAGTGTTACAAGAGTTTCCTCTGAAATAAAAAACAGTGTTGGAACAAACGGGATTAGTGTTGTTGATGCGATAGCTGGAGCGGACGGAAATGGATTGCTCGTTTTAAAAAACATGGAATCAGGAACAATAGTTATTACTGCAATAACTGTTGATGGAATAGATCACAATTACTTCGATCCTCTTATTATGGGGAGTCAAGTTGGTTTTAAATTGGAAAACATTGCGGTTTGTAATGGTACAAAGAAAAGTTATTCAATTAAAATTTATTTTACAAGTACAAATAATATTGGAAAAAATGCAAATTTTGAGACAATTACTATTACTTGTGCGCCCGCAGTAAATGCTTCTGGAAATTTTGTTGAAGAAGATTTAGTGGTTAATCCAACACCGCTATTAATTACCTTAAGTAGTCCAGCACCTGATAGCATTGTAACAAATGCTGATTTGAATGTAAATTTTATTTTCAGTTTCAATGACTTACACCCAGTAAGTGATTGTAATCTTTATATTGATAATTTGCTTGTGGATCGAAATAACTCGTTGATGCCAAATAATACGAGTATTACACTTGATGGTAATCTGGCAAGTTTTGGTTTAGGAGAACATACTTGGGACATTAACTGTTTGGACTCAAATGCAAATAAAGGAAGTGCTATTGATAGAAAAATTAATTATTCTGTTCCTTATGTTTCTTCTCAAAAAAATTTATACTTTAATTCTGATGTAAATTATTCTACAGGGGCATTATTTTTTACAAGACTAAAAGGAAATAATTTTGGCATAACTTCTGCTGGGGAAAAAGATTACAATTTAAACGCAAATTATTCTTATCAGTCTTCTGATTATAATCGTGATATGAATGGGTTAATTGGATATTATAAATTTAATTTTAAAAATGGG
>CAZOCW010000101.1:0-3937 GCA_964578405.1 uncultured archaeon
CCAATGAATAAAGACTCGTTCATGTATCATTCTCCTACAATTGAAATTGCAAAAATGCAGGCTAGTACAATGGGTAAAAAACTTCTTTTGATTCATACCAAGGATGAAAAAGAAACTGAACTATCTGAACTTGAAAGAGGATTAATGCTCGCAAAAAAAATGTTCAAAATTGAGGGAGTATGTTCAGGAGCACTTTTCTCAAATTACCAACGTGAAAGAATTGAAAGAACTTGCGAAAAACACGGTCTTCGTCACTTTGCTCCACTATGGCACTTAGATCAAGAATTATACTTAAATCAATTAATCAAAGCTGACTTTAAAGCAATAATTACAAAGATTGCTTCATATGGTTTAGATGAAAAGTGGGTTGGAAGAGAATTAACGGGAAATGCTATTGATGAATTAGTTTTCTTAAACAAAAAATATGGAATTAACGTTGCAGGAGAGGGTGGAGAGTATGAAACTCTTTTACTTGATTGTCCAATGTTTAAACAAAAAATAGAAGTTAAGTTTGAAAAGAAAATGCAAAATGAAAACACTGGAGAAATTGTTGTTACCGAAGCGAAACTTGTTAAGAAATAAATTTATTGCCAGCTTAGTTTTGGATAATTGTTTGATTGGATTATCCAATTTTTATCAGTTCCAAAAGTCCATGTATTCTGCCCAGTAGTATAAACTTCGTGTGTTTGTAAATAAAAATCACTTTTATTTGCAACTGAATATGTAATTCCTCCACTTGGATTACCCACTGCTGTTGTTGGTCCAGATGCACTCCACCATGCGGAGTTAGTAATAGTAGTGCCTGGAGCGTTTTCACCAAATAATCCTCCAACTGGGCTTCCACTTGAAGAAACACTTCCAGTAGAATAAGAATTTACTATTTCAGAAGGCAAGTTCCAACTCTCACCAACTAATCCTCCAACTCTACTTGTTCCAGTTACATTTCCTGTTGAGTAAGAATTTAAGATTAAACTATTTGGAGTTGGTTGAAAGTTTATTGTTCCTGTAATAATAACTCCGAGCAGTCCTCCTACGCTAGTTGTCCCTGAAACATTTCCAGTTGAATATGAATTAATTATTGAACTTGGTCCAAAAGATGCTGAACCACAGCTTCCTACAAGTCCCCCGGTACTTTGTACCCCAGTCACATTTGTATTAGAATATGAATTAATTATTTGTCCATTCATGGTTGCTCCAATTAATCCACCTATTCCAAAACCTGAACTAAGTACATTTATTGTTCCACTACTATGTGAATTAATTATTGTTGCGGTTTCTTGTACTCCAACTAGTGCTCCGGCAAATCCTGCTCCGCTAGTTGCTAAAATATTAACATCCGCAAAGCAGTTTGATATTGTTCCTCCATTTTGTGTAGATGCAATTGCCCCGATTCTGCCAAAAGAGGTTGTGTAAATATTTACATTATTCAGGGTTAGATCTGTAACATTTCCATTCAAAGTATTGAATAGTCCAGCTCCCTGATTATATCCTGACATAAAAATTGATATGTCTGAAATTGTTTTATTATTTCCATTTAAACTTCCATTAAATGGTCCCATTGGTGACCAAGTATCTCCAATTCCTATGTAATCAGTATCCTGCGCAGTTATGTCACGTAGTAATTTGTAATTGTCCTCTAAATGATTTCGTACATTGTTTAAATGAGTCCAACTGCATATCCCGTAAGGGTTTTCTGTTGTGCCCTCTCCATTTTGGAACTCAAGTTCGTTTTTACAAACAATTTTTTCTTCTATTGTAGGCAAATTAGTATTAATTGTGTCTGCGCATGTAAAAGTTATTGTTTCAAAATTTGATGGTTTTTCCAATTCATACTCACTGCTTGAATTAGTAAAATAAATTATTATTGAGTAAATTTTATTAGTTTGATCACAAACTGCAATGTCAGTTAAATTGAACCCGAATGTATTCCCAAAAACAAATGAATTTTCCTCAAGTGGGTGTTCTTCTCCATCAATTTTAATTTTTGTTATAATTAATGTGTCCGAATTAAGATTTTTTAAAAAAATTGTTCCATTTCCTTGCCCATCTGCTGTTGCATCAACTATACTTATTCCATTTATACCGGTTCGATTTTTTAGTTCAGAAGTTGAGTAAGATATTGTCCCGGCAGTGTTTAATTGATTAGATAATAGACTTACAACAACAAGACTTAACACTACAACTATTGCGATGATTACTAAATACTCAATAGTTCCTTGGCCTGTTGTCCGGGACAGGTCCTGTGCCTTATTTTTTATTTTATACATGTTTAGAATACTAAGTTGTTCTTTATAATAATTTTGTCATAACAATATGATTTATTTTTTTTAATATTTTTTTAATTAATTAGCATATCTTACAATAACAATTCCACTTCCGCCAGTTCCACCAGTTCCTCCGTGTGCTCCGCCACCGCCTCCTCCTGTATATGGTGTTCCTGCAACTCCGCTACTTGCTCCTGCGGTTGATCCTGCTCCGCCTCCTCCAGTTCCTCCTAATCCTTTAACAGCACCTTGATCTGTTGCACTTCCTCCTCCTCCACCTGCAAACCATCCAGCTGGACTTCCTCCAACTGAAGAAAATTGTGAATATTGTAATCCTACTCCTCCAGCTCCTGATTGAGCTGTGGTATAAGTTCCTCCTACTGCTCCTGCTCCCCCTCCTCCTCCTGTTTCAATATAACTTGAGGCTCCTCTTCCATTTCCTCCAGCATTTCCTTGTCCGCTAGTTCCTGAAGCACCAGATCCATTATTGTATCCGCCTCCTCCACCTGACCCTCCACTTTTTGCAGCTGTTGAAGGGGAATAAGAATATCCTGCTCCTCCGCCCACTGCAGCAATTGGGCCAAATGCTGAGCTTGTTCCGCTATTTCCCATTGTTCCTCCAGTGCCCACTGTAACAGTATTTGTTTCTATAACTGGGAATGAAGATAAATATACTAATCCTCCTGCTCCTCCCCCTCCACCAGGTGCACCGCCTCCTCCGCCTGCCCCTCCTCCTGCTACAACTAATATTTCAACAGTGCAAGTTCCTGAAGTTACTGTAAAAGTTCCACTTGAAGTAAAAGTGTGTAATGTATATCCTCCATTTGTTGTAACTGCGCCTGTACTAGTAGCTGCGCAAGGAAGTCCTCCCCCTGTATAGGTTCCAATTATTCCAAATAAATTTACTCCAGATTTTATATTATCTGAATTTAAATCTAGATCAATAATATTCAAATCAAATGATGAATAATATCCTGTTGAGCCATGAGTAGAAGTTGATAATAAAGTTTGAGTTGGAATTGTTCCAGTTCGTTTTGAAATGCTTGAATTAAAATAAGTATATCCTGCTAGAACATTACTGTCGGATGCATTTCCATCTAGTGTGCAGCTTCCTCCGCCAACGCTTGGGCATTGGTTTGCTAAATTTGCTTGAGTGATTGTGTAAGGGGTACAATCAAACATTACTTTGTCATTTAATTTTTGTGTTTTTGTTAATCCTTCAGGAGTAACATAAGTAATTAGTACATCTTGGGAAATTATTTTTCCTTGTTCACAATTTGTGTTTGTTCCAACTTTAAAAAACTTGGATCCTCCTTGTGGCAAATCTTCACTGAAATTTGTATTATTATCTCCGATTTTTACATTTGAAACAGTTATTGTGTTTCCGCTGTTGTTTAATAATTTTAAAACAAAGTTTCCATCAGTTGGACTGATTAGTGATTCAGTTAATCCAATTGATTGAGAGATGGAACTAATTTTTGAAGTTGTTTTTGAAACGGATGCGCTTGAGCTAACTTGTCCAGTAACAACTCCTACAACCACAAGTGAAAGAACAACAACAATAGAAACAATCACAAGATACTCAACAGTACCTTGAGCTTTATTTTTGATTTGGCGCATGTTAAAACTACTATTTTAGTATTTATAATAATTTTGTTAGACCTGATTTAATT
>CAZOCW010000102.1:0-3925 GCA_964578405.1 uncultured archaeon
GCGCTTTGAGGAATTATTCCTTCTTTTACAAGTAAATTAATTCGGGATTGGTTTTTTGCAACTTGAAGGGTTGGGTTTGTTTCTACTCTTTTTGCAAATTTTAAGAATTCATTCCAAGTAGCAACTCCCCCAATTTGTTTAGAGTCTGCTCCGCGAAAAATAAATGGAGTTTTTAATGGAAACATTTTTTCAGCTGGATGATCATACAATACTGCAGTATCTGGAACTCCTCGACCATAATTTACAAAAGTCAAAGTGTGAACTTTTCCCCCACTGGAAAATTCAACATAATCATGAAATCTCCATGATTTATCAATAGGGTAAATTACTCTTGCAAGCCAGGATTTTACCCCCGCCTCATTCAAAAGAGAAATTGCTAAGTTACTTCTTTCCGCGCAATGAAATACCCCTACTGGAGTTTTGGATTTAACTGAGTCCACTGCTCGTGTTCTAAAAATTCTTTGTTTATCAATAAAATTAATTTGTTGATTCACTGGAATTTGATGAATTACATAATCTGAAACTTGTCTTGCTTTTTCTGTTTCTGAACCATAAAAAAAATTTGATAATACAGAAATATGTTTATTTGGGCGAGAGGTACGTCTTAACTTTAGTGCATTAGAAGGTTTTACCCCAAATTTTCTTGGACGCATAAGAAATTAATTGTTAGTTGTATAATTAAACTTATCACTTGAAAGAAAAAAATACTTCTTAGCACAAAATTAATAAGGTAGTAGAACAGATAGTAGATTATGAGTACTCGATTAAGAAGAACTATTAGAGATGTTAAATTTGCAGTTTCTCCATTTGTAAGAAACAGGTTAAGTAAAATTACAAAAGAAATTGTTATTGAAAGACTTAGTGGAAAACTGGAAACAATACACAAACAAATTAATGCTATTGAAGGAAAGCAAGGAATGGAATCAAGAAGAGGAAAATTAATTACCCAAACTTTTGGTTTACAAAAAAGATTAATTGCTTTAAGAAAAAGAGCCAAGTAACTTAAACATAACTATTTTTTTAGTACTTAGGCAAAGTATAAATTCCCCAAAAGAAGTAATTTACTTATGAACCCGCTTGCTAGAAATAAACTAGTTCCAAAATCCACTAAATCAAGTTCAAAAGCACTTTTCCCATTAAGCATTGGAATTGAAAAACAAAAATTAACTAAAAGATTTTGGTCAAAAGCTTTTTCTTATGAAAGAGAAATATTTGGATTTGAAAAACCACTTGTTCAAAAGGTAAAATATTTACCCTCACACAAATACTTTGAATTTCAAATAGTTAATCCTAAAACAAAAGAGATTCACGCATCAGTATACTGTAAAAAACAACCTAAAGATTCTTTCAAAATTCCAACCGCATGGATTGAATCTGTGCACGTGGACAAAGAGTTTGCTGGAAAGGGACTTGCTACCCAAATGCTTAGTGAAGCAGTGGATGTTTTGCACAAATCTGGAGTAAGAAACATCTATGCAAGTGTAATTACTCCACACAAAGCAGTATATGAGTTACTTGGGTTTGAGGCAGTGGAACAAGGAAAAGTAACTACTAAATATTTGAAGCACTTTGACAAATAATCAAAGTGTAAACACTTTACCAAGTAAAGTGCAGGCACTTGGAGTAATTTAAAACACAATAATTTAACGAAGTAGTTTATCTATTTTTGAAGCAAAAATGAAATCATTTTTTGATAATCCTTCAAGGAGTTTTGTTTGCAAGTGAACTTCTACTTTTTCATTTTGAAGAACTATTTTAGGGGTTTGGTTTTCTTGACTTGCAATCATGGCTATTTTGTTTGCAAAAGCTAAACCTGAGACTAGTGAAGGGAATGCGAAGTCTTTAACTAAAAATTCATCTTCAATTCTCCAACCCCAAACCTCTTTTAATAAATCATCAAGTTCGTCCTCATTAAGTAAATACAAGCGAGCACTATTCATCTCGCATTTAATTTCTGATAAATCAACCATATCCAAAAAGTAGAACAGAAAAGTAGTAAAACCTTAGCGCTCTACAAAAAAGAGCACTATCACTATTACTTGGACACATTTTAATGGGCAAACTTTTTAAAAAAAATAAAAAATTCGAGTTGCTTTTTGCAACCCGAAAAATAGATTTATTGAACTGGGTATGGTGGAGTGAATACACTATCGCTAACAGTTAATTGGAAGTCAGTTGCTGTTACTGCAATTCCCCCATATAATCCTGCTGCTCCAGCGAATAATGGAATTCCACTCTTTGAGAAACAATATGTTCCAATTCCTGTTGTCAAGTTACTTACAACGAAACAAGAAGCTGCCCCATTTTGCCCAGTTAAAGTTCCTGAGTAAGTTGTTGTTGGCGCACTAGCTAACTTTCCACTTAAAGTAGTTAGATCTTTCTTTAGTGCTGTTGGGCTCAACATATTTAGACTAGTTTTTGTTTTAATACAATTCCCATCTCTGCAAAGAACTGATCCAGTTGGAGTGTAGAAGAAACTAACAAGTTTTCCACCAAAATTGAAATCTTGTCTTAAGTTATCTCCTTTCACGTATTGAACTAACTTAAATATTTTTGCTAAATTTGAATCAAGTGTTCTTCCATTTATATCATAAATTGCAACGTACATTCCCGCAACACCTTTATAAGTTGCAGAATATTCGCTTACTTCGTTTAATGATCCTGTGAAAGCAGTATACAAGGCTGCTGCTTGATCTTGGTTCACATTCACAACTGGTTTTCCACCGTTATTGTGATCTACTGTAACTATCCCTAGTCTTCCTGCTGTGTTATTATCTGTAGTTTGAGTTGAGTTTTGAGTACACCCGAAAACTAGTAAAATTAATAGTAATGCGGCTGCACATAAATATAATTTCTTTACCATATTCTATCGTCCTCCAATAGTAATAAAATGACAAAAAATACTCAATAAAAAGCTTACTTTTGCGTAAACCCCGTTAATTTGCGGTTTTCTTTTTAAAAATAAAGAACCAAATAAGGAAAATTATGATTACAAGCCCAATTAGACCGCCCCCACCCAAAATAAGTAAAGAAAAATCAAATGAAGGAGTTGAATTTACTTTGGAAGGATTTATTCCGGAAGCATTTGCTTCTTTTAATAATTTTATTTGGGCACGCAAATTTGAAAAACTCAATTTTTGTTCAACAATGGAAGAGGAACTTAGTGGAACCCCCCAATTTGCAGGAGCATTTCCTTTGCCCCCTCCAACGTCAAAATAATAATTATCATTATAATATGCCCAATTTTCTACTACAGGGTAGGGGTGGATTTCCCAATAATTATAATCAAATCCTTTTTCTTCAACAAGTTTATTTTCAGCATCATCCCAATATGGCCCGCCGGTTGTATCAAGTACAACCCATTGACCATTTAGAAAAATTTCCACCCATGCGTGCCCTTCAACATCTCCACCAAAATCAACTTTCCCCAAAGCTACACGCACATCAGTTGAAGCAACTCCTGAGGAACGAAGAAGAGAAACTAAAGTATTTGCATGTTCTTCACAATCACTAACTATTCTTCCTTTCGCAGGATTTGCGGCCATTGTTGGAGTAAGAGTAATAAAATCTTTTGGAGTAAACCACTTATCAGGCACTCCATTTAATACTGTATCTGACATCCAAACCCAAGAACTTGCTTGTGAGTAAACTTGTTCACTTGTTTTTCCAATTGCTAATGAATTTACTGAAAGTTCAGAAGGAGTTACATAATATTGATAAGGGGAAATCATTCCGCCAAGAGGAACCCCTGGAGGAATAGTTGCAATAGTATTTAGATCCTTAAAATTTGATAATCCTCTAGAAAAATGTTTAGTAGTAGTTGAACCTAACCTACTTTGGGCTTCTGCACGCAACTCATTTCGAAAAAAAAAAAAAAAATCATTTTTGTCATCTGATTGAACTGCACGGGATACACAAGAGCTTG
>CAZOCW010000103.1:0-3920 GCA_964578405.1 uncultured archaeon
ACCCATAAACAAATCATTTAATTTCCTTCAAATCAAAAGGAGTTTCTTGGTAAACCAAGAACCCATAAACAAATCATTTAATTTCCTTCAAATCAAAAGGAGTTTCTTGGTAAACCAAGAACCCATAAACAAATCATTTAATTTCCTTCAAATCAAAAGGAGTTTCTTGGTAAACATAATAGTTTAACCAATTACAAAATAACAAATTTGCATGAGCTCTCCATGAAACAATAGGGTCTTTTGAAGGATCATTATTTGGATAATAATTTTTTGGAACTTTAATGTGCAATCCTTTTGCAACATCTCGATCATACTCTTTCTTTAAAGTCACTGCATCATATTCAGAGTGACCAGTTATAAAAAATTGTTTTCCATCTTTTCTACCAACTAAATATACTCCTGATTCTTTTGATTCTGAGAGAATTTCAAGTTCACTAACTTTTGAAATATCTTCCTTTCTTACTTCAGTGTGCCTTGATTGAGGGACATTAAAAGCCTCATCAAATCCCCTTAAGAGTTTAACATGTTTTTTATTCACAATATGAGAAAATACTCCAAACATTTTTTCTTTTAATGGATATTTTTTTATTCCATAATGGTGATACAACCCAGCTTGAGCAGCCCAACAAATGTGGAAAGAAGAAAATACATTATGCTTGCTCCAATCCATTATTTCTTCCAACTCTTTCCAATAATCTACTTGTTCAAACTCTAATTGCTCCACAGGAGCACCAGTAATAATTAATCCATCAAATTTTTTGCTTTTAACTTCTTCAAAATGTTTGTAAAAAGAAATCAAATGATCCTTGGAAGTATTTTTTGATTCATGATTTTTTGGATGAATAAAAGTTAAGTTTGTTTGAAGTGGAGAATTACCAATTAATCTTAGAATTTGAGTTTCGGTAGTAATTTTATCAGGCATTAAATTAAGAATTAATATTTCAAGCGGTCTAACATCCTGGTGCATTGCCCGAGAATGAGTCATTACAAAAATGTTTTCCTCTTCAAGAACTGCTTTTGCAGGTAAATTGTTTGGGATATTAATTGGCATAGTTATTCACGTTACAATTATAGATAAAATATAGATTAATCTTAAATATTCAATTTAACCGGAAATAGAACCAGTGGAAGTAACACACCGGCCTGTGGAATTAGGCGCTGTAGGAAAATCTTTTAAACAAGTAAAACCAGTAGGGCAAGTCGCGTTAGAAGTCCCCCCACAATAATTTACCCCAGAGATACAATTTCCAACATAACCAATTGAAACACTATTACAATTAGCATAGCACGAATTCCCAAATGTAACCCCATTAATTCCACAAACAGGATTTAATGCAGAAGGACAAGTGTTAATACAAGAAGAAATAGTATTGGTGCCAGTAGTTGAATCAGTTGTTGAAGAAGTAACACATTTACCAGTAGAATTTGCAACACCAGAATAATCATATTGACAAAAATAACCGCTTGGGCAAATAGCACTAGTTAATCCGCCACAATATTTTGTATTTGCAATACATGCCCCAATATACCCAACATTAATATTGTGACAATTTGAAAAACACATAGTTGCATAAGTATTTCCGTCAATTCCACAAACCGGATTACTTTCAGTAGTAGAACACAACGCACATGCAGCAGGAACAGTTGTAGGATCTGTAATTGTAGAAGATGCCATACATTTACCTGTAGATTTAACCGCATCAGTATCTTTTAAACAAGTAAAACCAGTTGGACAAGTCACATTTGAAGTTCCTCCGCAATATTTCACCCCAGAGATACAATTTCCAACATACCCAATTGAGGTAGAATGACAAGAAGCAAAGCAAGGAGTAGGGTAAGTATTCCCATCAATTCCACAAACAGGATTATTCTCAGTAGTAGAACAACCACAAGTATTAGGATTTGTTGAATTAACATCAACTATTGGAGGAATCACAATTGTTTTACAATCTGAAGAACATGTTAAAGGTGATTCCCAACTTTCACAAATTGAATTACCACAATTAGAACAAATTTTTATACTTGTGGATGTAATCTGACCAGAAATATCATTGTAAGTATAAGGGATCTTAGTTAACCCTGCACAACATGGCACAGAAGTAGATTCAACTTTTGTTGCTACTGGATAACAAGTTTCACAAGGACCATTGTGAAGGAAAGTTGCACCGGCAGAATGTAATTCACAAGTATTTGCATAGGATATTTTTGTAGCTGAATTAGTACAAGTAGGAGCAATTGTTGTTGCAGAGGTTGGAGTACAACCAGCTGGAAGAAATTGACCACAAACTATTCCTGAGGTTAATGAACAATCACTTATAGAAAGATTAGAATCTGACGGTAAAACTATAATTGAATTATTCCCATCATAAACATTAAAATCTTCTGAAATTGTAGAAATATTTGTATCTACTCGGATTGCATTAGAATCAATTACAATTGCCCTAATATTTCTATCATGATCATTTCTATCAGTAACAACAGTCCTAGTACCAATGTAAGAATTGTTTGAATCAAAAATTGACGAAATAATATTCACATCATAACCCCTGTTTAAATCTAAATTCCCTATCCCTTGTGCGAGAGCAATATCAATAGTTTCAATTTTCTTATCAATATTCACTCCAAAGTCCTGTGTAGATTCAACAACTACAGGAATATCAGTAGGAATAAACACTTGACTAACTTCCTCATCACTAATAGGAACTCCATTCTTCGTCCAATTTACTGAACCAAAAGTGATTTCTGAAAAATGTAATACTTGAGTTGAAGAGTTATCACCAGCTAAAACCCCCCCACTCTCACTAACCTTTTCATAAACATCCGCTGGGGCACCAGGGTAAGGAGAAAAAGTAATTTTTGTTCCTTTAGGAGCATTAACAAAAACTGTAGTAAGTTTACTATCAACAATATCTGTAGGTAAAACAATTGTATTTGTCCCTTCTTGGAAAACAATTTTTACTTTGAGTAACTTTGGAACTTCTTTAAAAGTTGCTTTGTAACTCTCAAGTTGTTGATTTCTTTTTTCAGTAAAAGATTGATTAATTACCATGAAAGTAAAAGCAAAAATTATTATGATAAGAAAAATCACAAATACCGCTAGGAAAAATTCCATTGTAAGGAGCTGCTTTTTTTGTTTTAAACTCATAAATTAAAACCTAATTTTGTTTAACTTCCTCTTTTGGTTGTGGATTTTGATTAACCACAGGCCCTTTAGAAGGCATATTATTTTGTTTTTTGTTATTATTAAACTTTGACATTTCGCTTTCAAGATCAGTTAACTGGATATGATACTGCTCAAAGAGTCTTCTAAACGTTGTTTCATCAAGTTTTCTCATCATGTATTCATGTTCAAGACGCTTAAGTTTACCAGTTACTTCTGCAATTCTTTCTTCATAATCTGCTTTCTCCCCCGCAGAAACCATAAGTCTCATAAAATAAATACTTGCCCCAGTAATTAAAATAAAAATTACTGAAACTAAAACAAGAATTGGAAGAATATTATTAAACGCTTCTTTTTGGAAATCGAATGGTTTGTAATTAACACTTATTTGTTCAGTTGGAAATGGAACCCAATTAACAACTGAAGGAGTAGCGAAATTTGTTTTTTGAGGAGCAAATGAATAAACTGTTGCCCCTTGGGGGAAAGCCAAAGTCAAGGAACTATTTTTCCCAAAACTGTTTGTGAATTCATTTGTAGAAATTGCAAATAAAAAGTTTTTATCAACTGAAGTACTTAATTTTGAAGAAACTCCAAAAAAATTCATTTGCAAATAATTTCTATCTGCAAAAAATTGCCCATAACAATTAATTCCTGAAGAAAATCCATTAAATGATTTTAAGACAAGTTCTTGAAATTTTGCAGGACAAGGAACTTCATCAGAAACAATATCCATTGTTCCAATTGAAACATTATTTCCATT
>CAZOCW010000104.1:0-1821 GCA_964578405.1 uncultured archaeon
GGGCACTATAAATAAAAGGCAAATAAGGAAGAAACTGCCAGCCACGTTTGGAAGCGGTCAAAAATGATGCGAAAAGATTAGCAATTAAATATAATAATGGAAAAACAATCGATAAAAAACCTAGCGAAACATTAGAAAAAACGATGAAGGCAAAGGCAAGAAAAACTGAGGCAATCAAAGATAAGACAAAAAAAGGTGGAACAAACTGGCGCAGACGCATTTGAAATGGATGTTTTTGTAGGACTCGTACCTTCCAATAACCATATTGATAATACTGTTGCCATAAAGCAGAAAAAGATACCCGACAATAATACTTCAGATGCAGATCAGGCGCTAAGTATAGTCTACGACCTAAGCTACGCAATCTATAATTAAATTCGTCATCCTGATTATGTACCATTTCTTCATCCAATAAGTTATTCTTATTGACGGTATCTCGTTTATACGCCCCAAATGCGACCGTATCAACTTCTTGCAATCTCAATGGAGAGGATGTCCGAAAAGCGACACCACCAACGCCAAAAGGCGAGCTCATTCCCACTGCAATAGCTTTTCCTATAGTATCGTCAGCGACCGTCTCCAATACCCCCCCCACACAATCAACAGCCGAAGATTTCAAATACCCAACGACACGACTAATATAATCTTGGGCTAATTCAGTGTGCCCACCCATCATTAGATAAATCCCACCCCTTGATAGACAAACTGCGCTATTAAACCCGTTTGAATAAAACAATCCTGGATTATCGAGTAGCACAATATTATGATCGATATATTTTTCAGAAATTTTGTTGACAATTGATCGGGTGCTATCTGTAGACATACCATCTGCTATTAATATTTCCATATTTTTCGATGGATAGTCCTGCATCACAATCGACGTTAGACATCGTTCAATATACTGCGCTTCGTTTCGAATAGGCAAAATAATAGAGACAAAAGGGGATAAATCGCTAAGTACAAAAAGTGTCTGTTTTGTTACTTCATGTGAAATTACTGTTTTGTTTAAAGTCACAGGTTCTCCCTATTTAAAATTTATAAATTAATATCAATTACGCTCAAAGGTCGTTAATGGCTAAAAATAATCATTGATTTTTACACCGTTACACCAACGAACCACTTATACAAAACCCTAAGATGTTTAATAAATAGACATGATAAACATTAAGTTTTTTTATAAACAACGCCTGTTTATGTAATGGTCATATCAAGGTTTAACACCATCCTGTCTATTGAGACTCGCAAATTTCACTCAAAGGTGAGGGATAAGGAAACGAAATAGCAAGAATAGTGTATTCATCCCAAAACTGAATGGTTACTATTTTAATTTTTTTTGGAAAATATTTTCTGATAAACAGAAATCACTTTACTTGAAAGAAGACGCTCGTTTAGATGAAGGACTGCCTCTCGTCCGTTAACCCTACAAGCTTTTTCCAAAACGTTCCTCAATTCACCCGCAATGATATTGGGATGGTCGTCTAAACAAAGGGCACAGCCATCTATTGAGGCAATTCGCTGGCCAACATCTCCGACATTAGTTGAAACTACAGCCAAATTACACGCTAAGGCCTCCTTTACTGCATTAGGAGATCCTTCATTAGATGACGTAACCAGCAAAACATCACATGCATTCATATACAAAGGCATCTTTTCATTTGGTATTCCATTAGCTAAGATTAATTTGACAGGGAAATATGATGCTACTATTTCAACAACCAACTTGGCTAGGTAATATCTCTTCTCAGGCCGCTCTGGATTGCCAACAAATAAAACTAATTTCTCTTCCAAAGGCAGTTCCAATTTCTGCCTGGCAAGAATTTG
>CAZOCW010000104.1:1831-2045 GCA_964578405.1 uncultured archaeon
AACGAGCAAGATGATCAGAGACAACAATTATTTCGCTTGCGAATTGAGCTACCAACCAACTCGTCGCCCGTAACAAATATCCTTGCAATGTCCATCTGCCATGTTCTGATCTAATCCCTTGAAGGTCACTTCCATGGTATGTAACCACGACTGGACAAGAATTTTGACAAATAGCAATGATACCAGATTGGCCATGATGAGCATGAACAATATC
>CAZOCW010000104.1:2072-3904 GCA_964578405.1 uncultured archaeon
AGTTATTTAAGTCCAGACGGCGAAAGTTGACTATAGCCGATAAATAATTATAAAGATTTCTTCTCCCGTGAAAATGAAACACCTCAACATTTATTTGGGCTTCACGCAAACATTTAACTTGATTTACTACATGTATTCCGCTTATATCTCCATCAAACGATGGCCATTCATTGCTAACAATAAGCACACGAAGGTTCTTTCCTTTTTGAAATCCTTGCGCAAGAGGAGTAACTTCCTTGATTTTACGGACCATTTCAGACATGTATACAACTCCAATTACCAAAGATAAATCTCAAAGTAAAAATAATAGCAGTGACTGAACAAGGTTTGCATCTAACCTTTAATCAAGGATTATTACGAACAGGATTTGATTGTCTTTCTATTCCGGCCAAAATGATTAGAAGAATTAGCGGAGCTGAAATCATGAGACTATATTTTAATGTGCCAATCATCCCTGTCCTAACTGAAATAATTACTAGTGCTGGAAAAGTTATAATATAAAAGAGGAACGCTGATGGACGATGCATGTTACTCAAAAAGAAACGATAAACAGCCGCAAGAATAGCGCCAAAAAAGGCAAGATCTAAAAACACACCCGGAAGCCCCAAAGCCCAATAACCTTCCATTGGTATAAAAAAACCAAACCCGCGACCGGACAAATATTGATTCGGAAAAAAAATACTCATAAATAATTCTGGGAGTGGCAGTGGTCTATCAGGAAACAATGGCCTCGGTATCCATTCTGCAATCGCAATGAGATATATTTTTCCAAAACCAAAATCTGTGACACCATGTTGAATCCCATCAATCAAAACCAAAAAACTTCCCGAAGGTGCAGAAAATTCACCAATATTTGAGGGAAGCAATAGCAAAGGATTCGACCATATCAGAGATACACCTGCTTTCACCATTTGGGGTATGTCGCTTTTGTTACGAACATGCTGAATAGAGCCAAGAATCACGTAAAGTAAAAGTGCTGGCAAAACAATCTCTGTCCACTTTAGTCGTCGAATCTTATAGTGATAGAAAAGCAATAAAGTAAAAGCTATAAGGATTAAAATCGCACGTTCACCCCTCGCCAAAGATGCCATTACAGCCATAAGCAAAAATAGAAGGATTGTTAAATTCCAGAATTTGTTTTTCCCTATCTGCAGAAGTAATGCGGATATTAACAAATAAATCGAGATATTAGAAAGAAATGCTTTAACACCTGAAAAGATATCAGCACGCATCACTAATCTTGAAATTCCTGCAATTTCGGTATATGGGAGTACCTTTTTGCCAACACCGAGCCAATCCAATAAATTACCAATGCTTATAATTGTTATCAGGAAAGCCGCCTTCCCTAAAAGCGAAATAAATCTACTATCAGAAATCTGTTCATGATATGAATTAGCTAAGCGAACAAGGGGATTAAATATATTAGTTAGATATCCAAAACCAAAAGCAAAACCTGCCAAGCCAATGGTAATGCCAAAATAATAAATTACTTGAGCATCAAATCCCACACTTCTTCCTTGATAAATCACGCCATGACTCATCTCAACCAAAAATGCCGCAGCCCAGCCATAAATTGTATACACGCCAATAAAAACCAAACCCGGATTCATTAAATCTAAGGACACTACTTTCTTCATCATATTTACCACTGTAATCCAAGCAATTACACTATACATAATAATAAAAAAAGAAAAATAGAATGAAAACCTTCCATAAATCGTAAGCAATACTACTAATACTCCCAACGCAAAGGAAGTAAAAGCAGACAACAATAGATGTTTGTGTGTCCGTGAATCATTCACTTTTAACAAGGGGGCACCTTTTACAAATAA
>CAZOCW010000105.1:0-3808 GCA_964578405.1 uncultured archaeon
CTTTGTGTTTTCATTCCAATTTTTTGACTCTCGCTACTCACGTTTCCCCCAGCTTGAGTTTGGGTAATTACAATTCCAACAACAACGAGTGAAAGAACAACAACAATTGCTATTATTACTAAATATTCAATAGTGCCTTGTGCTCTTGCCCAGGGCAGGCCTTGTGCTTTCATATTGAAATGATCTTTGGGCATATTAGTTGAACGGTTTTTAGGTATTTATTCCTTTTGCTACTATGCCGAAACTAATTTTGTGGGATTATCAAAGTTTCATTTCTTCAGTCAAACAATCCAAATACGCTTTCAACTCAGCCATTGTTAAATTCCCCATGTGTGGAATTCTTAGGGTTTCATTTTTTCCTTTAGCAATTAAATCATCATTTAACTTTCTGTACCCTGCATCCATTACATATCCTTTTGCTTTTACTTTTTTCTTAACTTCTTCTAAGTTTGCTTTCTTTGTGTTTTCAACACAAGTAACAGTTACAGATCTATTTCCTTCTTGTGCGAATAATCCTAATCCGTGTGAAGTTGCCCACTTTTGTGTTTCATTAGCAAAAGATTCATGTCTTGCCCAAACAGAAGGCATTCCTTCAGCAAGCATTCCTTTTAGTTGTTCTTTAAGTCCAAAGATTAATCCAACAGCAGGAGTGTATGGAGTTTGATTTGTATCATACTCTTTAGCAAGTTCTACAAAATCAAAGTAGTATCCTTTTGCCTTAACAGTTTTAGATTTCTCTAAAGCTCTTTCACTAACAGAAGCAAAACTTAATCCGGGTGGTAAAGAAAAGCATTTTTGTGAGCTTGTTAAACAAACATCAATTCCAATTTCATCAACAGCGATATTTGCTCCGCCCATTGAGGAAACCGTATCAACACAATAAAGTGCTCCGTGTTCTTTGATTAAAGGAGTTAAATCTTTCAAATCATTAGCAACTCCTGTTGAAGTTTCGTTATGCGTTACACAAACCGCTTCATATTTTTTCTCAGATAATTTTTTTTCAAGTTCTTCGTAACTAACAGCTTTTCCAGCCTCCACGTGTAATACATCCACGTTTTTTCCACAAGCTTTGGCAATGTCCACCCATTTTTTTCCAAATGCTCCGCATTCAACCATTAGTACATCAGAAGTAACACAATTTCTAATAGCAGCTTCCATTAATCCAGTTCCTGAACTAGTTGAAATGAGTACTCTATTATTAGTTTGGAAGACTTTCTTTAGTCCCGAACTACATTCCCCAAAGATCTCAGCAAATTCTTTTCCTCTGTGGCCAATCATTTCCTTGTCCATTGCTTGAACAATATTGTTTGACACACTAACTGGTCCTGGTATGAATAGTCTCATTAAATCAACCCCGTTTGATAAGTTATTTTGTTTAGTATGGAATTAAAAAAGTAAGTCAACCACTAAAGAATTTTTTTCTATTATTCCTTGGGGGTTAACTTGTTTGTCTTTTTGCTTTCAAAAAGAATTAATCAATTCTTAGTGTCAATTCCTTAGTTTTTTTGCTTTGCACGTATTGGAAGGAATTATTGAAGTGTTCATTAATTACGATTGTGATTGTTTGACTGCTTCCTTGAGTAGCATTTGGTCTTGGATAAACGTGGTAGTAATCTCTTTGTCTTTCTCCTGCCTTAAAATCAATTATTTTCTTTGATTCAATTCCCGTTCGTCCGCCTTTGTCAAAAGCAAGCATTTCTCCAGAGTAAATTTCAATTGAAACCATTTGTGATTTGTTTGTATTGTTGTTCATTTCTATCATTAGTTCAACTGGCTCTCTTCTTGAGAGTAACATTCTCATTGGGTTTAATTCTGCTTTCAAATCTATCATTTTTACCACCGAAATTATTCTAATACAACTAATCCACTCATACTTATTAAATTTAACTCTAAGGACTAATTATGTATATTTTGTGCCAATTGGTTTTATTAACAAGTTAAAACTTAATTGAAAGATGAGTAAGATTTCAAAAAATACAATGCTTGGAATAGTAATGTTAGTTGCATTAGTAATTCCCTACATTCCGGTAGTAAATTCTTTGGCACCAATTGGAACATTAGCTTTGTTCTTGATTGCAATATACCTTCTGATTAAAGGGTAAAGTGGAAGTTCGGTAGTACTCTACTTTTCTTTTTGATGAACCATTTTTGGTAAAGGTTTATTAAGATTGTAAACCTTAATTTAATTATGGCCGAAACTTCTGCAAGTAAATCTCAAACTAATCTTTCTTCAAATGCTTCAGCAACTCACTCTAACTCAGTACATCTTATACAGAGCGGCAAACCAAGACTTTTGCTTGACGGTCCAAAAAACAGAGTGAATAAAAAAGCTTATAGAAAATTTGAACAAGAAGGATACACAAAAGAAGAACTTGAAGGATATGCTCACGCTTTGCATAGTGCTTATTTGAATGTGGTTTCTCAAAAACCCGATGCAATAATTGCTCCACTTAGAGGGGGAGAAATTTTAACAAAATCCATTAACTTGTATGCCTCTCTTGATAGGAATTCTTCAAGTATGCCAAGAATTTATTACCCAAAAACCGGTCAATTAAATGCTAATGTTGCTTCAATAAGCGTGGATAAAGTAAATCCAGAGTTTGAAAGATCAATGCCAGAGAATGAGCAAAAAAGAGAAATTCGTAGAACGGTTGAAAGAATTCTAGCCCAAAATGATGTCAAAAGAAATCCAAAACGAAGAGTTCTAATTACTTTAATTGATGAAGTTTGGAGTGGGGGGGCATTAACTCAAAACGTTAACATGCTTGAAGAGGTATTAGCAGAAAAGAGAAGAAATGTGAAAATTGATTTTAACATTATTTCAATTGCAGATGCTCGAAAAGAACGTTGCCCGGAATACAAGTACTTGCAAAGTAGAAAACTTGTAAAAGAATTTTTAGTTCCACGTTTATTCACAACCGATTCTCCAAGATTTTTGTTTCCATTGAAAAGAGAGGATCGAGCAAAATTCTTGACCGCAAGAATTCCATTTAGAAAAAGATTAATTCAAAGAGTTTATTCAAAGCAAGCAGCAGAAGGAAGAATGAGTTTGTTATCAGATCTTGAAGCTTTACACATTAAAGGAAAAGTTCCTGGGAAAGCTTGGGCGGATCATAGATTGGCTCGACTTCCAAAAAATATTTCAATAAGAAAACGCTAAAGCATTAAGGATTAAATACTACTTAAAACTATCAATTGTTGCGGAAAAAGAGTTTTTCCTCGATAATTGTGGTGGTTTTTTTGGCAGATATTATTCCTGAAGCAGAGTTAATTAGAAAAGAATTGATCCTAAGACAAATGGATCTTCCAGCTTCAGTTACTTTAACAAAAAAATCTCTTCTTAGATGGTGTTGTCTATCAATGGGTTTAATTTCACCAAAAGAAACAAGGGATAAAGGATTTTTAGTTTTTGATGCATTATTCACTTTTTTGTTTACAAAAAAACAAGCTCCTACAACTTTAGAAATTAAAGCCTTCATAATGGAAAAGAACACCGTTGAAATGAGTGAAAAATTAATTCGATACCACTTGAACAGAATTATTGATTTGGGTTTTATTGTAAGAGATGGATTAGTATACAAGATCAATCCTTCCCCAACAAGCGAAATGCGTGACTCTCTAAAAGAATCCTTTAACGCATGGACCAAGAAAATGGTTGAAGACGAAACAAAAAAAATCGCTGATGCTCTTGAGAAATTACAAAAGAGTTATGAAAAGCAATGATTGGTTCTTTTGCAGGCAAAAGAGTTATGAAAAGCAATGTTAATTAGTCCAATTTTTTTATTATTTTCTTTCATTTCTTTTCAAA
>CAZOCW010000106.1:0-3793 GCA_964578405.1 uncultured archaeon
CTAGGGAAAGAGTATTTTCTTAGTTTTAAGTAAAAAGAAAAGGTTAGTTTTACGAGTTGATTTAATGGGTAATGGAGAATTCGCAGGAACAAGTTTATTAAAGAAGAGAATAAAGTGGAAGAAAAAAGATGTAAGACACATCAAGAAAGATAGAGCAAAAAATAATATTCACAAAGACTTACTTGAAGGATCTCCTCAAGGAAAAGGAATTGTTCTTGAAAAAAGAGGAGTTGAAGCTAAGCAGCCAAACTCAGGAATTAGAAAATGTGTAAGAGTTCAATTAATTAAAAATGGAAAAGAACTAACTGCACTTGCACCATATGATGGAGCAATAAAATTTATTGATGAACACGATGAAGTAATCGTTGAAGGACTTGGTGGAGCTCAAAACGGACCTAAAGGAGACCTTTGGGGTGTAAAGTACAGAGTAACACACGTTAACGGTATTTCACTTGAAATGTTAAGAACAGGAAAGAAGGAGAAGACAAAGAGATAAAATTTCTCTTTTTGTTATTTTTTTAAAACTTTATTGGGGATGAATATAAATGGAACAAAAAATTGAAAGCAAAGTTGAAGCGCCACACGTGGCAGTAGCACCAGTTGCAGCAAAAGAGAATAAAGCTCCAGTTGCAAATGCAAAAGTAGTAAAAAAAGATAATGCTTCTAAAACTGCTGAAGTTCCAACAGCACCAGTTGCAGAATCAAAACCAATAATTGTTAGAAAAAAATCTCAATTCTCTGATTATAAATTATTCAACAAATGGTCATTTGCTGATGTAATGATAACTGATTTAAGTTTAGTAAATTACGTTAACTTAGATCCTGTAATAATGCCTCACACTTTCGGAAGAAAAACAAGAGGAAGATTTGAAAAAGCAAACTTAAACATTGTTGAAAGATTAATTAACAAAATAATGCGTTCAGGACAAGGAAAAAGAAAATTGTCTGGAAAATTCATTAGAGGAAGAGGAAGTTGCGGAAAGAAAATGGAAGCAATGAAAATCGTTGAAAGTGCTTTTGAAATAATTGAAAAACAAACAAAACAAAACCCAATACAAGTTTACATTAAAGCAATTGAAAACTCAGCACCAAGAGAAGATGTAACAAGAGTAAAAAAAGGTGGAGTTGCATACACTTTAGCTGTTGATGTTTCACCACTAAAAAGACTTGATGAAGCTGTAAAGAACTTAGCTCTAGGTGGATTTGGCGGATCATTTAATAAAAAAGTAAGCGCACAACAAGCACTTGCTGACGAAATCATCGCTGCAGCAGCAAATGATATTAAGAGCTCTTCAGTAAAGAGAAAAGATGAAGTTGAAAGAATAGCAAAAGCTTCAAGATAGAAGCAAAATATTTTCTGCAGGAAATTTTTCTGCAATTTATTTTTATTCTCTTTGAAAGATAAGAGAGTATTTTTTATTTAAACTTGGTGAGAATATGGGACGAACTGAAGCAATGGTTGAAACAGTAGAAAAATTAATGAGTAATAGAGCAAATATCCGAAATATAGGAACAGTTGCCCACATTGATCACGGCAAAACAACATTATCTGATTCTTTAATCGCAGCAGCAGGATTAATTAATTCAAAACTTGCTGGAGAAATGCAAATGATGGATTATGAAGATCAAGAACAAGAAAGAGGAATTACAATTAACGCTGCAAATATTTCACTAGGATTTGATTGGAAAGAACAACAATACTTAGTAAACTTAATTGACACACCAGGACACGTTGACTTTACAGGAGAAGTTATTAGAGCAATGAGAGCGGTTGACGGAGTAATATTATTAGTTGATGCTGTTGAAGGAGTAATGCCACAAACAGAAACTGTAATTAGACAAGCTTTGAGAGAATATGTAAGACCAGTTTTATTCATTAATAAAGTTGATAGAATAATCAAAGAATTAAATGCAACAGAACAACAAATGCAAGAAAAATTCGTAAAAGTAATTGCAAAAGTTAATACTTTAATTGAAAGAAATGCGCCTGAAGAATTCAAAACTGAATGGCAAGTTTCAATCCAAAAAGGAACAGTTGGATTTGGATCAGCAAAAAGAAAGTGGGGAGTAAGCGCCGCATACATGCAAAAAAGTGGAATTAACTTTAAACAAGTTTATGATTATTTGAAAAATGATAAACAAGAAGAATTAGCTAAATTATCTCCAGTGCACGAAGTTGTACTACAAATGGTAATAGAACACTTGCCAAATCCAATGGTTGCTCAAAACTACAGAATAAAGAAAATCTGGGGCGGAGACATGGAAACAGAAACTGCTAAATCAATGAAAGCATGTAATCAAAGTGGAAATATTTCAATGGTTGTTACAGATGTATCAGTTGATCCACACGCAGGAGATGTTGCAACTGGAAGAGTATATTCAGGAACACTACACCCTGGAGATATGGTATTCTTACTTGGAGCACATAGAGAAGTTAAAGTACAAAAAGTTGGAGTATACATGGGAAATGAATTTGTTACAATTTCTAAAGCTGAAGCAGGAAACATTGCAGCAATAGTTGGAACAAAAGATGTATACGCTGGTGAAACAGTAGCAACAGACAAAGAACTAAAACCATTTGAAAGTTTCATGTCAAATGCTGAACCAGTTATGACAGTTTCAATTGAAGCAAAGAATCCAAAAGACTTACCAAAGTTAATTGAAGCTTTGCACAAATTATCAAAAGAAGATCCAAATTTGAGAACAACAATTAACCAAGAAACAGGAGAACATTTACTATCTGGAATGGGAGAACTTCACTTAGAAGTTAACACATACAGAATAACAAATAACGCAAAGATTGAAATTCAAACTTCTGCGCCAATTGTTGTTTACCACGAGGGTATTGCTGGAGAAAGTGAAATACTTGAAGCAAAATCTCCAAACAAACACAACAAATTCAAATTAAAAGTAGTTCCAATGCCTGAAGCAATTTACGCAAAACTTGCTGAAAAGCCATTCACTGGAAAAGTAAAATTCAAGAACGCTGAATCAATTGCAAAAATGCAAGAATACGGTTTCAGTATTGATGATTCAAAGAAAATATGGCACGTTGATGGAACAAATGCAATAATTGATCGAACAAGAGGAATTAGTGCATTACACGAAATTAGAGAACTTGTAATACAAGCATTCAAAGACGCAATGAACGAAGGACCTTTGGCTAAAGAAAAAGTTCAAGGAGTATTTGTTTATCTTGAAGATGCAACATTGCACGAAGACTCAATCCATAGAGGACCAGCGCAAGTATTGCCTGCAATGACAAGAGGAATATACGCATGTATGTTACAAGCAGGAACAAGTTTATTCGAACCAAAACAATTACTAACAGTAACAGTACCTGAAGACCAATTAGGTTCTGCATCAAGAGAACTTGGTGGAAGAAGAGTACAAATTACTGAAATGAGACAAGAAGGAGATTCATCAATTATTATTGGAAAAGCTCCAGTAAAAGAATTAATTGGATTCTCTTCAGCTATGAGAGGAGCAACACAAGGAAGAGCTGTTTGGACCGCAGAATACTACGGATACGAATTACTTCCAAGAGACTTGCAATTAGCTACTGTAAAAGAAATCAGAAAGAGAAAAGGAATGCCAGACGAAATCAAGAATTGGCAATACTTCTTAGAATAAAAGTAACAAGACTAATTAATCTCTGGAAAGCACTTGCTTTCCAGGGTTTATTTTTTTAAAAATTTTTTTTCACGTAAGTATTTGTCAAATTTTGTATTTTTTCATTTTAGTAATATTTATATATTCCATAAGTACAGGATATTTATGCGTTAAACCAATA
>CAZOCW010000107.1:0-3769 GCA_964578405.1 uncultured archaeon
TGATGCGCCAATGGATTTGATGATTCAAGAAATAATTAGTTATGATGCTATGCTTACGGGAAATGTGCATTCTGCTTTGCTTCACGCAACTGTCGGAGAATATTCAGATGTAAATTTTCACAAAGGTGAATATGAGTTAACTGCGTTAAAATTAGACAATTTGCTAAAAATTGAATATCCTAGTTTGTTGCAAAAAAGCTCTATTGAAGGGAGTCTAAAAGAGCAGGAAACAGTATTGTTGAATGATCTTGATAGGGTAAATTTGGAACTTGTCAGTTTGGAAACAAATGCATTTAGCGCGCTTGAAAAAAAAGATATTAATTCAGCATATTCTTTTGTTGTTGGGGAAAAGTATGATTCGTTAAAGCAGGAACTTAAAAAGGATTATTTGGCTATTTCAGATATTCAAACAAAATCCACTAATATATTGAGGGACAGATTAACGTTTACTACACGAAATGTAGAGTCCGTTAATATGATCTTGGCAATTTTGATTATTATCACCGGATTAATAATAATGTATGTTATTTCGGATAATATTTCAAAACCTATTAAAGAATTGGATATTGCCGTTAAAGAAATAGCGAAAGGAAATTTTGAAAAAAGAGTAGACATTAAGCGTGTGGATGAGTTAACTGAGCTTGGGGATGAATTTAATCACATGGCAAGTGCTCTTGCTTCTACTGAAGAAAAGCGAAAACAAATTGATCGAGTTAAAACAGAATTTTTGAGTATCACTTCTCATGAATTAAGGAGTCCAATGACGCCAATGCGTGCGCAACTTCAAATGTTAATTGGGGGGTATTTTGGAAAACTAAATCCTAAACAAAGAGAATCTGCGGACATTGTACTTAGAAATACTGAAAGGCTTGATAAAATATTACTTGACTTTTTAGAGATCTCAAGAATTGAAGCAGCAAGATTAAAATTTACTTTTGTTAAAACAAGTCTTGCCCCTCACATTAAGCGAGTAGTGGAAGAGTTACGTGGATTTATGCCAGAAAAGTATGTTTTAATCGAACTGAGAATGCCTGCAATTCCTGAGTTTGAAGTTGATCCTGATAGAGTAATGCAAGTACTTCGAAATTTGATTAATAATGCAGTAAAATTTGTTCCTGACAAAGGTGGAAAAATAATTGTTACAATTCAACCGCAAGAAGACAGTTTACTTATTACAGTTAAAGATAATGGGGTTGGTATTGGGGATGCAAATAAAAATAGAATTTTTGAACCTTTTTTCCAAGAAGAACAAACCATGTATAGAAAATATGCAGGGACTGGACTTGGTCTTGCAATTTGTAGGGGGATAATTGAATCACAAAAAGGAAAGATTTGGTTTGAGAGTGAAAAAGGAAAAGGCACAACTTTCTATTTTACAGTTCCTTTTACTCCAACAAAAGAGATTGCCTCAATAAAAATCTTGTTTTCTGGAAGAGAAATGGAAGAGCAACAAGTACTTACTTTGTTTAAGGATGTGTTAGGTCCGCTTGGAGAAAAAGAATTCCAAGAGTTAAAGAATAAAAAAGGGATTTCAAACGAAAGTGTACTTGAGTATATTAAAAGTATTTCTCAAGTTGGAATTTTGGATCAATCCCAATCAGTAGAGTTTAAAAATAAGGTAAGTGTTGTATATACTACTGAGGATATTGCTAAAATGAGCTTTGTTGATTTAGGAAACAAGGTGTCTGATAGTGATCTTTCTTCATTTATAAAAGGTGAGAATAATGATTGAAATACCGTTTCCAATGTTAGAGATAATTGAGCCCTATTTGGAAGTAATTAATTTATTGCTTGCAATAGCTATTGTAGGTTATGGGGTAAAAGTTTATTCATTACTTGAAGGCCAGTTAAGAGAAACATGGAAATTTTTTATGTTTGCAATTGCTCTTTTTGGATTGCATGAACTTGTTGGATCACTAAGCGAGTTTGGGGTATTTAATGTTGATGGATTATATGCATTGACTGAGCTATTGTTCATTTTAGGATTCGCAATATCAATTATAGCATTCATAAATTTGTTCAAAAAAATATCTTTAGGTAAAAAAGTTGCAGTTAAATAAATTTAACTAAAAAGTTGATTTGATGATTTCACTCGGAAGATTGCTACTAATCCTATTTGTTTCAATAGTGGCTATATCAGTACTTTCCGAGGGAATTATTCTTTATTTTAATACTCAACAGCAAATATCTTCTCAAGTAGAAGCTCATTTGGTAACAGCAGCAGAATCTAGGGCTGCACACATAAGGACCTTTTTAGAAGATAAAAAAAGTGCTATTAATTCTAATGCTCAGGGAGTAGTTTACAAAGATTTATTTGCTCTTGGCAAAAATGATCCACGTTATTTTGAGCGTTATTCAAAAGCAAAAACAAGATTAATTGATACTATTGCAGTTGATCACACTATTTATGAAATATTTATTTTGGATACAAACGGGATAATTGTTGTTTCCTCCGATTCAACAAAAGAAGGGTTGGATAGATCAGAAGATGAGTATTATATTAATGGAAAAAATGGAGTTTATTTAAAAGATATCTATTTTTCTGATGTAACAAACAAATACGGATTGACTATTTCTGCTCCAATGCAGGATGGTAATAAAAAGTTTATTGGGATGTATGTTGCGAGAATTTCAATTGAAGATTTGGATGAGATAACCCAATTGCGTTCTGGCTTAGGGGCATCTGGGGAAATTTTCTTATTAACTTTAGATAGTTATATGATTACTCCTTCTAAGTATCTCCCGGATGTAATACTAAAAAAACAGGTTAATACTCCTCTTTCAAGGGCATGTATTGCGGATATTAAAAATTATATTGCGGGAGACAAATCTGCAATTGATAAAACAGAAACTGATATAGGGGTATTTAACGATTATCGTGGGGTGCCTTCACTTGGTGCGCATGCGCATATTTCGCCTGAAGCTAATTGGTGTCTTATTGCAAAAATGGATGAAAAGGAAGCACTTGGAGGATTTCGTTCTGAGCTTCAAACAACTACTTTAGGAGTTGCAATTGTTCTTTTAATTATTTTCTCAATTGTAAGTTATTATTTTTCGCATGTTATTATTTCTCCAATAAAAAAACTTTCTGGAAAGATTTCTCAGATAACTAAAGGGGATCTTGAAGTAAGACTTGATAGGGAAGGGACTGAAGAGTTACAAGGACTTGTAGATTCTTTGAATAGAGTTCTTGCAAGTATGAAACTTGCAATGTTGCGGTCAAATCTTTCAGCAAGCGATATTGGTCTTGGTGATGCAATTAAAGCAAAGCAAGAAGCTGAAAAAGAAGTTAAAATACAAAAAGAGTTTTTAAATAATGTAATTAATTCTATTTCTGATCCAATTTTTGTTAAAAATGAGAAGCACGAGTGGGTTTTACTTAATGAGGCTTTTTGTAAGTTTATGGGTCGCAAAAAAGAAGAACTGTTGGGAAAATCAGATTATGCGTTTTTCCCGAAGAAACAAGCGGATGTATTTTGGGCAAAAGATGAATTGATATTTAAGACAGGTAAAGAGAACGTTAATGAAGAAAAATTTACTGATGCAAAAGGAAACGAACACATAATCGTAACAAAAAAGAGTTTGTATTACGAAAAAGATGGGTCAAAAATATTGGTTGGGACCATTAGCGATATAACTCAAGAAAAGAAAATTAAAGAGGACTTGCAGTTAAGTGAAGAAAATTTCAAGAACATATTTGATAATGCGCCTGTGGCAATGTATTTGAATGATTTGAAAGGAAATTTGGTTGATGGGAATATAAAAATTC
>CAZOCW010000108.1:0-3759 GCA_964578405.1 uncultured archaeon
GCAACCAATTCTAAATTTGTGCCGTGATCCAAATTCAAAGCAACTGGTATTTTAACTTTTGTAGCTTCTTCTCTGACGATCGAAGCAATTTGCTCAAGTCCGGCAAAACCTATAGCCTTTTCAGAAGTTTGTATGATTATTGGAGAAGTTATGAAAGATTTTTTGTTTGTTATTCTGATGAATTATTGATGACTCCTTATCATGAGCGTCCTTATGCTACTTTTAATTCCACAGTTGAATCCTTAAATAATTTAGTAAGAAAATTATATCGTGATATTTGTGAAAATATTACTCATACTCACCCAAATGTTTACCGCCAAATTCCTGCTGCTGTTCAAGTAGGATTAATTGTTGTTGAAGAAGAAGTAAAGCTTCCTGCCCCGTATACAAAACTCTCGAAAGTAAATTTCATTAAGCAAGTTTTAATTGAGCCTCCCTTAATTATTGACCCTCCAATGAATAAGCGTAACTGAGAGTTTGAAAAAATTAATGTTAATCCGATGGATTTTGTTGATGAACTAAAAGAGGAAGATTGGTTATGTTACCCTGCTCAAGTTGGAGAACTTGTAATTCACGTTTATGTGAATAACAAATTTATTGGGCTTGGGACTGCTCTTGCAAATTTATTTGATCTTGCAACAGAAAAACAATTAAAGAAAAAGCCTGATGCAGTTTACATTTATGGTGTTCCAGCGAGTGTTGCAAAAAAGATTAGTCCTGAACCAACAGTATTTTTTGATGATCAAAAAAATGATGTGTTAGTAGGTTCTGTTCCAGAGGGGGATGAATTTGCTTATTTTGGATATTTGAAAAAAATGATTCTTACTTTGCATAATGCAATCATGATGAAAAGAGGACGTTTACCAGTTCACGGAGCAATGGTAAAAATAAATCTAAAAGGAGATAAATCCGCAAATATTATTTTCATGGGGGATACTGGTGCGGGTAAATCAGAATCTCTTGAAGCGTTTAGAAAACTTGGAGAAGCATACATTAGAGAAATGACTGTTATTTTTGATGATATGGGTAGTTTAGGTCTTGAGAGCGGAAAAATTAAAGCATACGGTACTGAAACTGGTGCGTTTGTTCGACTTGATGATCTTAATCCTGGATTTGCGTTTGGAAATATTGATCGTTCAATTATTATGAGTCCACAAAAGAAAAATGCGAGAGTTGTAATCCCAATTACTACACTTGAAGAAGTATTAAAGGGTCAAAAAGTGGATTATTTCTTGTATGCAAATAATTACGAAGAAATTGATGATGCACACCCAGTGCTTGAAATATTTAAAAGTCCAAATGAAGCTATTGAAGTGTTTAGAAGAGGGCATAGTATGTCAAAAGGAACAACAACTTCAACAGGTTTAACCAAAACTTACTTTGTAAATATTTTTGGGCCTCACCAATACAAAGATCTTCATGATCCTTTGGCTGAAAAGTTTTTCAAAGCGTTATTTGATAATAAGGTTATTGTTGGTCAAATTAGAACAAGACTTGCCATTAATGGGTTTGAAACAGAGGGGCCTGAGAGTGCAGCAAAAGCGTTACTTGAAATAATAAAGAAAAGTTAGCGTCTTCTAGTAATTAGTTTTTTTGTTCGATGCGCTTTTCCAGCTTGAATTAACTTATTTGCAAGTATTAATCTTTTTTCAGCAGCTGTGCGTTCCCCTTTGAAAGGAATTGTTCCTGCTTCAAGTATTTTCAATTTTGTTTGTGGGGGCAGTTGAGTTTTAAGTGCGGCAGAATATGAGTTTACACACATGTCTCTAAAAGACCCATATGCGTGAATTTCCATTCTTTTTGAAAAAATATTGAATTTTTCAAGTGTTTGAAGTATTTCTTCAGTTGCTGCAGATTTTGGGTTTTTGTGTTCGAGTACTGAGTGTGTTTTAACAACCACACTTCTTTTTGGTAATAATCTTTTTACTATTCTTCCAAGTTTTTCTTCAATTCTTTTTTTTGCTTCATCTTGTTTTTCAAATCCTGCTGAAACTGGGCTTTTTAATAAAATAACAAATGTGTTTGGCTCTCTTTGTGCTTTTTTTATTACTGGTAGGATTACTTGTGAAATATATTTCTCCATTTGGGCTTCGGTTTGATTGTCTTTTGGGAGATGAGTTAATCCAACAGCAAATGCTGGATGAATTATATATTCTATTTTTTGTATTTCACTCATTTTTTCACTTTCTCTGAATTTTTCTTAATCTCTGCATACATTTTGTCATAGTCCGTGTCTACCCCTTGTTTTGCAAAGTATTTGCTTAAGTTTTGTATGTCTCTTTCAAAGAATTCTCGTGCACTTGGGTGCATTGTTGTTACAGCTTGACCAACATCAATTATTACTAATTCTTCCTCATTGTTTAACATATTATATTCGCTTAAGTCAGCGTGTATTAGTTTTGCTTTTACCATTTTTCCTAAGTACTCGCAAAGAACGTGATATTGTTTTTCAGGCTCCTCAAATGGTTTATCTTTTACTCTTGGTGCAGCAATTCCCTCTTTTCCTATAAATTCCATTAGTAAACAATTTCTGTTGCTCGCAATTGGTAAGGGAACTCTAATTTTTGCTTTTGTAAACTCTTCTAAATTTCTATACTCTTTTTTTGTCCAAAGTTTAATAATTTCAAGTTTATCTTTTTTAATTTCTTTAAATCTTTCATCTCCAACAATGTATTGGTTCATGTGTCTAAAATCAGAAGTATTAACTTTGAATATTTTTAATGCATAAAAGTTTTTGCCTGATTTGCATCTAAATACATTTCCTTCTTTTCCTGTGGAAATGACAAATTCAATTTCTTCATAGTATTTTTTTCTTGCAAGTTCATAAACACTGTTTAATGTTGCTTTATCAAATACTTCATCAAATACGCTTCTAGTGTTTTCGTCTTTAATTAGTCTTTTTTCTTTTACAATTCTATCTTCTACGGAGTGCTTTTCGCTTTTGGTTTGAGCATTGTAATCAAATTCTACTTCTACTTCTTTAGTTTCTTTTTCTTTTTTCATAAGTATCATTTTGTTAATAGTGCTTTTATTCTTACCCTACCGTCTTAATCTTTTTTTAAATACTGCTGTGAAGTTTTTTGCTTCTCTTTTAGTAGATATTTCTTCTGAAAATCTTCTATGTTTTCTTACAAAGCTAGGGCTAACTCTTCCAGTTCTTATAAATTCTTTTTTTGCCGCAGCAACATAAAGACTTCCTTTGTCTCCAAGTGAAAGTACTTTTCGTCCACTTGCTTTTCCTTTTGAATCAAATCTTCTCAAAGTTAGTTCCACTTTTCCATCAGGATATACTACTCCTTGCATTCTTCCCATAACCCATTTTATGTTGTCTGAAACCCAATGTACACAAGTATGTGGGTCCCCTCTTTTGTGATATTCCCCATATGCATTTATTTTTAGATTTCTTGCAGGTGCAAAGCTTCTTGATCCCAAGGTATACGCTAAGGGTTGAATACTTTCGGGCCCGCCTTGGGTAATGTATACCATTCTTTTTCCAAATTCTTTTTTTGCTTCGTGTAAAAAGGTTTGATATTCAGTAGTGAATGTTTTGAGTTTCCCTTTTGTCAAACTTCCTTCGAAAAAATGTTGTGGAATGGCTTTTGGAGTTGCTCTTTCTTTTTCCTTTATTCCTACAAGTATTACTATTGCATTAGGATTTTTTCTTGCTTCTTGTAATTGGTGTTTCCAATTATTTATTATCCCAAGTTCCGTATAAGCATCTGAAGCGAGTTTAACTGAAGCATTAGTTAACATTTCTCC
>CAZOCW010000109.1:0-3713 GCA_964578405.1 uncultured archaeon
AATCAGTTACAGAAAAATTAAAATCAATAACAGACAACGAAGTTGAATAAGTTGGTTGACTTGGAGAAAACATTGTTATTACGGGAATACTTGTTGAGGGATTAGTAATTGTTATTGTTCCCACAGTAGAAACAAAATTATTATTTGCATCAATGCATCGTAAATTCCAATCGTGAGCACCAATTGCTAAAGGGTTTTGAAGAGAGTATAATTGACCAAGTGTTGGAGAAGTAACAGTGTTTGTATCAACTGAATCAATTTTTAGAATACAATTTGAAATTGCACTATTCTCATCAGCAACAGAAAAATTAAAGTCCACTACATTTGAAGAGGTAGAATAAGTTGGTTGAGTTGGAGAAAACATTGTAATTATTGGGCGTTTTGCTTGAGCACTAAAAACAGTCCCATTAACTAAAACATCAGGCACACAATCCAAATACGCAACTCCTGAAATAGTTTTATCTACCGCGTAAATGGATTTAGCATTAATTATTACATCACATTCTTTTTGATTATTTGACCCCATTACAGTACAAATCAAATTTGTTCCATTTAAAGTAAAATTAACCGTTGATCCAGAAACAAGAGTTTCTCCATTTAATCCATAATCCCCACTAACCCCACAAACAGTAATTCGAGTAATAATTAAATTTTCTCCAGAAATATTTTTCATAGATATTGCAGCATCCCCATTAGGATCAGCAACACTCTCCATAATACTAATTCCGCCATAACCAATCTTTGAATTTAATTTATTCATTGATTTTACAGTACTATTAGTGTTCATCAAACTTGATAACAAAGAAACAACAACTAACCCAATAACAACAATTACTGCTAAAATTACTAAATACTCAATTGTGCCCTGTCCTCGCTTGTCCCCTGCAGGGGAAATGGGGGCCTGTCCACGCAAGTGGGCTTGCGCCCTAGAAGAAAAATGCATAATAAAATAAGAGAATTAGATTATTTAAACGTAATCTACTAGAAGAAAGAAGTAAAAAGAGCCAAATATAAATAAAAAAAATAAAATAAAAAAAAGAAAAGAATTGGAGACTATTTAGTCAGCCAATTCAGAATCGTATTTTCCAGCATCAATTGCTGCTTGTGCTTCTCTTGCTGTCATGTTTTCAATTTTGATTCCCATTGAGTCGCATGAACCAATTACAATTTTTGCGCAGTTCTTCATTGAAGTTGCGTTTAATTTATCGTAATTTGTTTTAGCAATAGAAACTACTTGTTTGATTGTTAAATTTCCCATTACATCAGTTTTTGGGTTAGCTGCCCCTTTAGCTGCTTTTGCTTCTTTTTTAATTAAAGCACTAATTGGAGGTAATCCAACTTCGATTGTAAAAGTTTTATTTTTATTAATTACAATTGTTACAGGAACTTTCATTCCAGCAAGAGCTGCTGTTTTTTCATTTATTTGCGCAACAACTTCTCCGATGTTAACTCCTGTTGGTCCTAATGCTGGCCCTAATGGAGCACCTGCACTTGCATGTCCGCCATCTACCATTACTTTTAATTCGCCCATCTTCTCATTCTCCTTTTTTTTACTTGCCCTCGTTAGAGGGTGAAGCTATTTCCTAATTGCGTAACTATAAAATTGCAGCAACCCTTTGGGCGCCACAAATCAAATCATTTATTGAACAACCTTTATGTTTTCTGCCTTAATAGTCACAGGGATTTTTACAGCAGCTTCTAAGAGTTCAACTGTTACTTCTTCTTTAGCTTTTTCTCCCTTGAATGGTCCTGAAATAATTTCAACTTTCATTCCTTCACTTAATGTTTTCATTAGTGGCTTTGATTCAAGTAATCCGCTAAGTTCTTCAATGTTAACTGCTCCTTTAACAATTCCTGAACCTTTAATGTGAGGAGTATCTGTTATTCCTCTTCTTAGTGTAACTTCGTTATCAGCTTCAATTAGAATGTATCCTTTTAATCCTGGAACAACTGCGATTGAATAAATGTTTAATTCTTCTTTAGCAATTTTTGCACTTAGAATATCAACAACTAATTGTTCTTGACCTACTGTTGTTCTTACCGGAAATATCATTCAAATCACCAAATACCAAAATAATTATTTTTCTTAAGTTCTTCGCCCAGCTAAGGGCAGAATAATACAAATCAAACCCTTTGAAACATTTAAAAACCTGCTTATTAGCGGGAAATTTACTGTAGTCTCAATAATACAAAAATCATGTAAATAATAAATGCAATTATCCCAATTACTATTATCCCTAAACCAACTATTGCAACCATTCTTTTGTACTCTTCCATTGTTGGTTTTTTTGATACAGTAAATATTCTTCTTGCATCAGAAATAAAATTTGTTATCTTTTCAACCGGATTCATTTGCTCACCAATAGTAAAAAGAGGAACTGAAATGTTTAAAAATACCAACACCGTGCTTCTATCGAGAAATATGAAAGAATACCACGCAATTAACTCCAATATTGGCAAAATATTCTTTTGTTTGGGATTATCAACTATCCTAATGCTAATTTTTCTTTTTGTATATGTAATTAATACAGTCTCAGAATTTGGTTTTTTTCTCAGTATTCTAATATTGGCAATATACTTTTTTAGTTTAGGACTAATGAAAATTAAAATCGATAAAGACTTTATTTTTCAGCGATGGATATTTTTTATTCCAAGAACAATCAATTCCAAAGACATAACTGAGATTCTCGAAAAAGGGGTTGAGAGTGAAGGCGGTAAGTACAAAGCATTAATTTTGAATTTAAAATCTGGGAAAAAAATAGGTATGGAACAACCATTTTTTAGAAAGAATTGGACTGAAATAGAAAATGAACTAGAAAAAGTAACTAGACTTAAAATTAAAATATTAGATTAAAATAAGCACCGGCAAACTACTCTCCAAAGTTTTTTAAATAAAAATTTGAACACTATTTTTAGGTGGTTAAATGAATAACGTTAATTGTTTAAACTCTTTTAATGACAATTCTATTGGTGATTCATTGAACTTTAGAGTTGTTGTTGAACAAGACGAAGATGGAGTTTTTGTTGCAACTGTCCCTTCTTTGCCAGGATGTATAAGCCAAGGCAAAACAAGAGTACAAGCATTAACTAACATCAAAGACGCAATCAAAGGATATTTAGAGAGTTTAAAGAAACACCATGAACCAATACCACCAAAAATAACCGAAGATGTGGTAGAGGTATATGCATAAACTTCCCACTCTTTCTGGAAAAGAACTACTCAAAGCATTCCTAAATAAAAAATTAGGATATGAACTTGATCATCAAACTGGAAGCCATTTTATTTTACGACAAAAAGAATCTCCATTTCGAAGACTAATTATTCCAAACCACGAAGAAATTGCAAAAGGAACTCTTAATGCAATTATTAGAGAATCAGGTTTGACAAGAGAACAATTTTTTGAATTGATTGAATGAGAAAAACAACTAATTCTCTTAAAACAACTTTCTTATCAACAAGAGAATTTGCTTTCGCAATACAAACACATATCTCCCTACTCTTATTCCTCAAATCACTACCAATCGTATACTTATTATATCTAGAAAAATTCTTCACAATCTTCTCAAAATACAAAGCTAAATCAAAAGCTTTCTTATAAATTGGTAATGAATCATACTGAGCCATACAAATCCCATCAAAAAAAATTTGCGTGCCCTTACGGGCACTCACTTTTTTCTATTTTTTTAAACTCCTTAAATACTAAATCATCAAA
>CAZOCW010000110.1:0-3461 GCA_964578405.1 uncultured archaeon
AGCGCATCAAACATAGGAGATTGTTGGCATGTAAAAAATCCATGTGTAATAAAAGACGGACTTATATATAAAATGTGGTATTCTGGGTATAGGTGCTTTTCTCCTGATAGATGGAGAATTTATTATGCCTTTTCCAATGATGGAGTAATTTGGACTAAACTTGATAATTCTCTTCCAGCAGATTCTAACACAACAGGAACAAATGGAAGAATCCCTCTTGGACTTACCGGGTCAGGGGATGTTACAGGTACGCTTGGAGCAAGTGTAATTAAAGATGGTAATATTTATCACATGTGGTATTCTGGAAGTAGTACTTATTGGAGAATTTATTATGCTACTTCTCCTGATGGATTAACTTGGACTAAACGAGATACTAATATTCCACTTACTTCAAATACTATTGGGACTAATGGAAGACTTCCTTTGGGTGCAAGTGGAGCAGACATTTATGAAGTATCCACGCCGTCAGTAGTAAAGGATGGTAATGTTTACAAGATGTGGTATGGGGGGTACTCAAATAATACTACTTGGCCCGGTAGAATATTACTCGCTACTTCTACAGATCTAAATGTATGGACTAAATATAATAATGCTATCCCTGCAGTTTCTGATAACACTTCTATCGCGGGAAGAATTCCTTTGGGTTCAAGGGGGGATTTGTCTCGTGTAATTTTACCCTCGGTTATAATAGATTCTGAAGATCCCGATACAAATTCTAAATACAAAATGTGGTACACGGGATATGATGCAACAAGTTATAGAATTTATAACGCTACTTCTCCTGATGGTTTGACTTGGACTAAACGGGACAATTCTGTTCCCACGGATTCTGATAGTGATTCTAATAATGGGCGAATTCCTCTTGGAACAAAAGCTGCAGATACTAGTGGAGTTTATAGGGGATCAGTAATTAAAGATGGAAATATTTACAAAATGTGGTACTCAGCATATACAAATTATCCACTTTATACTTCTTCAAATTATTATATTTTATTAGCAACTTCCCCTGATGCAACAACTTGGACAAAATATGATTCCTCAATTCCGGTTGGATCTCAAGAGAGTGGTCAAACTTCAACTAATGGAAGATTATCTGCTAGTGCTGCAACACTTGCAGGAGATAAAACTTGGGTAGAAGCTCCTTTTATTTTGAAAGATGGAAACCAATACCGAATGTGGTATTCAGGATACAATGGAACTAATGTAAGAATATATTATGCATATTCAAATGATGGTTTGGCTTGGACTAAATTAAATACTTTGCCATATGCTGCTCAAGATAGTGGACAAACTTCAAGTGATGGAAGACTTGGTCTTGGTTCTACAGGTACTGGGGATGAAACACATGTGCGACATGCAACAGTTGTAAAAGTGGATACGAATAATTACAAAATGTATTATGCAGGGTGTGGAAGTCCTTGTACTTATTATAATATTTATTCAGCAACATCTACTGATGCATTAAATTGGACAAAAGTAGATAATTCAGTTCCTGAACGATCAGATACTAATGGAACAAATGGAAGACTTCCTAGAGGGCTAACTTTTTCAGATAGTGGAAATTATGTTTGGTATCCTTACGTAGTAATGGATGGAAATATTTACAGAATGTTTTACACTGGAAGTAGTACAACAACCCCCACAACAATATTTTCAGCATATTCTTATGATGGATTAACTTGGTATAAACAAGACCCTTGGGGGCCAGCATATAGTGATACCTATAATTCTAATTGGCGTGTTGGAAGAGGAACAATCCCAAACATGATGGATGGATCAACAACAAATGAAATGATGCCAATGCCTCTTGTTGATGGGAATACAATTCATATGTGGTATGCCTCAGCAGGTACTGGTGGATTTTGGAGTATTTTATATTCAAAATTACAAAAAAATACTGGTTGGGATGAAAATTTGAATTTGTATTATAATTTTGATTCTAACACAACTCTAGCAAATGGAAATGTAGTTACTTATGATGAAGCAACTGGGAATCCTGCATTTTATGGAGTGGGTGCATCAATAGTTCCTGGAAAAGGAATTTGGGATACAAATGCAGTTTATTTTTCAGCAGGAACAAGTAGTTGGATTAATCCAAATAACAATGGAATACTTTGGAATCGTGCAACCAATTTTTCTGTTTCAATGTGGACAAATGGAGTGAGTTGTCCGGGGTATTCTTCTTTATTCTCAAGATATAATACTACTACTCCTGCAACAGCTCCATTTTATGAAATTCAAAGTTGTAGTGCTGCAGGAATTCCTAATGTAGGATTTAGAAGAAGAACAAATAGTGGAAATAATTATGAATATTCTTCAGGAAAAAGTGCTAATGGTGGATGGCACTATGTTGCATTGGTATTCAATGACACAAATATTTCTTTATATTTAGACGGAAATTTACTTAATGTTGATACAAATTATAATTGGCGTACTGATCCAATAGGGTATGGAAATATTGTTCAAATGGGGGCTTGGAATAATGCAAATCTTGCGCATGCCTACATTGATGAATTTAAGTATTTTACAAGGCCCATTTCAGTACAAGAAATTACTAATGAATATAATGCAGTTATAACTTCTAAATTTACTCAAAAAAATGCAATTGATGCAACAACAAAAAACTCTTTTGGTTCAGTGAAAGTAAATCAAAATGCAGGATATTTATTTGGTAAAGAAATTTTGAGTGGAGAGAAATTTTTTGATTCAAATTTATTTGGACTTTGGCACTTTAATGATTTAAATCAAATTACTGGTCCTGAGTATCAATTTGCAATGGATGCAACTGGAAAGGGATATGATCTACTTTCAGGAATTGCTGCGACAAACACTGTTTCAAATGGAAAACTTGGAAGAGCATTAAGTTTTGATGGGGCTACTACATTTGCATATACAAGAAAATATTTGGCAAATTCTTTTGTGCCTTACAAATTTACATTAACTTCCTGGTTCAAAACCGCAAGTCCTGTTGGAGTAAAAACTATTATTCGAAGAGCAACAAGTACTCTTGGGGACGTCACAATGGATGTTAATTGGACTACTCAAGATGTCACTGCAAAAGACAAACTAAGTTGCGGAGCAGCAGTTGCTTCGTTCACAAACCAATATGTAATTGGTACCTCAAATGTGAATGATGGTAATTGGCATTTTGGAACTTGCACATTTGATGGAAATACTTTACGCGTATATGTTGATGGAGTCCTTGAAAATTCAAAAGCACTTGGTGCAGTTCCATTTTATACAGCCGACGCATGGTATGTTGGAAGATATCCTTTATCTGGAACAAATTATTTTAATGGACTAATTGATGAATCCGCAATATGGGATAGAAATTTGAGTTTGTCTGAAATAGGAGACTTATATAATTTAGGTAATGGGAAAGTTGTTGATGCAAATCAAATTTTTAGTTCTACTGGATTAGTAATGGGGAATAATTTGCAAGCAGCATGGCACTTTGATGA
>CAZOCW010000110.1:3471-3699 GCA_964578405.1 uncultured archaeon
TTATATTGGTTTAACTCCGGTAATAAAAGATTCAAGCGGATTTAATTATTCTGCAACTCCTGCGAATATTGCAAATACTTCTTCAGTTGGTAAATTTAATCGCTCAGCAAACTTTGATATTAATCAAGCGTTTGTTTCAATCCCTGCAATTGTAAAATCTGGGGCAACAAAATTTACTTTAAGTTTGTGGATAAAAACAACTGAATCTAAATCTAGTTCACTTGCTTC
>CAZOCW010000111.1:0-316 GCA_964578405.1 uncultured archaeon
AAAGATTTAGTTGATATTGCACAATTAAAGGAATTATTTGCTGAATTTAATAAATCAACTGGATTTACTATTGGATTTTTGGATCATCCGGGGTTAAATGTTTTAATTGCAACCGGATGGAGAGATATTTGTACTAAGTTTCATAGGAAGAGTCCAACGTCTTTAGAGAATTGTAATAAAAGTAATCACCATTTATTGGACAAACTTAAAAAACCTGGCCAAATAGTAATTGAGGCTTGCGAAAATGGAATGGTGGATTGTGCTACCCCAATTATTATTGAAGGAAAACATATTGCTAGTCTTGCCACAGGACAAC
>CAZOCW010000111.1:348-3687 GCA_964578405.1 uncultured archaeon
TTTGGATATAATGAAAAAGCATATTTAAGGGCACTACAAGAAATACCTGTTGTTAATGAAAAGAAACTAAAAGACACCACTCAATTTTTGGGAACAATCGCTGTAATTCTCTCTCAAGCAGGATATGCACATTTAACTATGAAAAGAGAAGAAGAACAAATGAAAGATAATGAAATTATGTTAAGAAGAATAACTGAAAACATTACTGATGTAATTTGGATGTCCACTCCCAAAATAGATAAAATGCTATATGTTAATTCAGCGTTTGAAAAAATATGGGGCATAAAAACTATCACTTTGTATAAGAACCCCAATAAACTTTTAGAATCAATTCATCCAGATGATAAAAAAAGGTTTTTAGAAGAACTAAAAAGTCATGCCAAGGGAAAGTATGGACCTATTGAATATAGAATAATTCGCCCAGACAAATCAATAAGGTATATTTTAGACAAAGGATCTGCAATTAGGGATTCAAAAGGAAAATTAATTGCAATGACTGGTACTGCAAGAGACCAAACAGAAAGAATACTGGCTGAGAAAAGAATGAGAGAGAGTGAGAGATTACTTAATGAAACTGGTAAAACTGCAAAAGTTGGAGGATGGGAATTTAATGTTAAGACTTTAGATTTACATTGGTCGGATGAAGTTTATTCACTACACGAAGTGGACAAGAATACGTTTAAACCCACAGTTCAAAAGGCAATTAATTTTTATGCACCCTCTTCAAAACCACTTATACAAAAAGCAGTGAATAGGGCTATTAAATTTGGAGAGCCGTTTGATTTAGAGCTTGAAGTTATTACTGCCAAAGGAAATCATATTTGGGTTCATGCTTTAGGAAAAAGTGTCCTTTGGTATAATGGTTACAAAAAAGTAACTGGAACTTTCCAAGATATAACTCAAAGAAAGAAAATAGAACTATCATTAAAAGAAAGTAATGCAAATTATGAAGTGATATTTAACAATGCGGTTGATGCTATTTTTATTGCTGATCCGAAAACTAGAAAACTTGTAAATTGTAATAGGGCTGCTGAAATACTCACAGGGCACTCTAAAAAAGAAATTCTTAGCATGACTGCTGAGAAACTTCACCCCAAGGAAAATGTTCAAGAAACAATGAAGAATTTTGAGTTGCAAGCGAGAGGAAAGAAAAAAATTAGCTTTTCCATTGTAATTACAAAAAATAAAAAATTAATTCCTGTAGCGATTAATGCATCAAAAATTAAAATTAACAACAAAGAGTACATGCAAGGAATATTTAGAGATATTAGCGAACAACAGGAAGCGGAAGATAAATTAGTACAGGCTAAACTTCATCTTGAAGAGGAAGTAAGAAAAAGAACTTCTTTCCTTGATTCTATTGTTGAAAATATCCCTGACATGATTTTTGTTAAAGATGCAAAAGACCTTAAATTTGAATTGTTTAATAAAGCAGGGGAACAATTATTAGGGCAAAAAAGAAAACAATTATATGGAAAGAATGACTATGACTTTTTTCCAAAAAAACAGGCTGATTTTTTTATTTTAAAAGACAGGGCTACATTAAATGAAAGAAAGTTATTGGACATACCTGAAGAACCAATAAATACAAAAACTGGGCAAAGATTTTTACATACTAAAAAAATACCAATACTTAATGAAAAAGGAAAACCAGAATATCTACTTGGAATTTCTGAGGACATAACTGAAAAAAAGAAAGTACAAGAAGAACTAATACTTTCTAAAAAGAGACTTGATTTGGCTACTGAAGCTAGTAAAATAGGAATTTGGGAATATGATTTAGAAAAAAACACTTCCGTAAAAAACTTAAGACATGACCAAATATTTGGATATAACCATATTTTACCTAAAGACAAATGGAGGTTGGACATATTTTTTGAACATATACATCCTGAAGATGCAACTTTTGTTAAAAATGCTTTTGATAAAGCTAAAGAAACAGGAAAGGTGAATTTTGATTGTCGAATAGTTTGGCCGAATAAAAGCATTCATTGGATTAATGAAATGGGAACAGTTGAAAGAGATGAAAAAGGAAAACCTATCAAACTACTTGGGACAGTTGCGGACATAACTGAAAAAGTTGAAAATAGCATTAAATTACAAGAATCTTATAAACAATTACAAGAGGCGGATTTATTGAAAAGTAAGTTTTTGACTATTACTTCTCACGAACTAAAAACTCCACTAACCCCTGCTAAGATACAAACTCAAATGCTTTTACAGGGAGATTTAGGACCACTTAGCGAAAAACAAAAAGAGAGTTTTGATATTATTCTTAGAAATATTAATCGATTGAATAGATTAATCGAGGATATTTTAGAAATCTCAAGACTTGAAGCTGAAGGATTTAAACTTGATTTTGAAGAAGTACACATAAAAGAAATTATTGAAAATGTGATAGCTAATTTAGATCCAGTTGCAAAAAATAAAGGACTTAACCCAATCGTATATAAAGCTGACAATTTACCCCCAATAATTGCTGATAAGCAAAGAATAACAGAGGTTGTAACAAATTTAGTGGATAACGCTATTAAATTTACTAGCAAAGGCGGAATAACAATAGAGGCAACTCAGAAAGGAAACGAAATTTTGGTTAAAGTACAAGATACAGGGTGTGGAATTCCAAGTGAATTCTTTGACAGAGTATTTATGCCATTCTCCCAAGCAGAACCTGTTTTTAGCAGAGTACATGGGGGAACTGGACTGGGTTTAAGCATTTGCAAGGGAATTGTTAAGCAACACAATGGAACTATTTGGTTTAACAGTAAAGTTGGTAAAGGAACTACATTTTATTTTACATTACCCTTGGTATACAGAAAGAGGCCTTTAAATAGTGTTTGATGCATTATAGTACTAAGGTTATTTAATGGAGTGATAAAAATGGCAAAGGTATTACTTGTAGATGATGAAATTGACATACTAGAATCCGTAAAAATGCTTATAGAAACCATGAATCATGAAGTTAAAACAACTGATGATGGGAATGAAGCTATTAAAATGTTAGAAAAAGAAAAATTTGATTTAGTACTACTTGACATACTTATGCCAAAAATATCCGGGATAGCTACTTTAGAAAAAATTCGTGGTGATAAGAAAAAAAAAAAAAAAAAAGTAGTTTTCTTAACTGTGGCTACACTTAGTCAAACTGGGAAAGAGGTTGTTAAGAAATTGCATCCGGATGGGTACATTACTAAACCTATTGATAATGTTGTTTTCAAAAAAAATCTTAAGAAATTACTTGGGGAGTAAATTAGCATGGAAAAAATAATGCTACTCTTTGATAAAGATTTTGATACCGTAACTACAATTAAAACTCTTCTTGAAAAAAATAACTATTCT
>CAZOCW010000112.1:0-3654 GCA_964578405.1 uncultured archaeon
ATTAACTGTTCCGGAATTTGTTACAGAATGGAATTTAGAAACAATGAAGAAAATGATAGAAAAATCTGATAAGCCAGTTTACGTAATCAGACCAAACGGAACAAGAAGAAAAGTTTCTGAAGAAAATAGAGAAGAAATTGCAAAAGAACTTGATATTGGATACAGAGTAGAAAGAAATATTCAAGATGGAGATATTGTATTATTCAATAGACAACCTTCATTACATAGAATATCAATGATGGCACACAACGCAAGAATAATGCCTGGAAAAGTTTTCAGAATTAATCCCTTCACATGCCTTCCGTACAACGCGGACTTTGATGGGGATGAAATGAACTGTCACGTTCCACAAACTGAAGAAGGAAAAACAGAAGCAAGAAAATTAATGCTTGTAAGAGATCAAATAATCTCTCCTAGATTTGGAGCACCAGTAGTTACTCCACAAGAAGATGGAATATCAGGATGTTTCACTTTAACAATGCCACAAACAGTATTGTCAAAAGAAGAAGCAATGAAATTACTCTACCAAGTAGGAATAACTGAACTACCAAAACCAGACAAAGGAAAACAATATTCTGGAAGATTAATTTTCTCACAAATCTTACCAAAAGATTTGAACATGGAATACGAATCATACACAGGAAAAGTATTCAAAGACGCAGGATATGATCCTACTGATTCACCAATAATTTCAGCAATAATGGATAAGGTAAAAATTGTTGATGGGAAGCTTGTAAGCGGAATAATTGACTATGCTTCACTAAGTGGTGGAAGAGGAAAATTAATTGACACACTTGCTAGAGAATACCCTAGTACTGTAATAGAAGAATTTTATTTCGGAGTAAATAGATTAGCATCTGCAATATTAACAGACAAAGGAATGACAGCTTCACTTGCTGAATATGAAGTAACTGAAGAAATTGAAGAACTAAAGAGAAAAATGTTTGCAGAAGCACTAAAGAAAGGAGAAGCTTTAGTTGAAATGTACGAAAAAGGAACACTTGAAGTAATTCCAGGAAGAACTTTAAGCGAATCATTCGAAATATACATGGTAAGATTAGCTTCAGAAATAAAAGAAAAAGTAGAAAAAGCAATTATGAAAGAAAAATTGCACTACGTAATAGGCGAAGAAATGATATTAAACACGATCTCCATGATCTTAGCAAAATCAAGAGGAAGTTCAATCAACTTAATGAACATCGCTGGATTTTGGGGTCAGGCATCTGTTCGTGAAGGAAGACCAAAGAAAGGATTTGCAAAGAGATTAATCACATCAAACGAAAAAGGTGATGTAGGATTAATGGCTGGTGGATTCATTAAGTCAAATTTCCTTGATGGATTAAATGCAAAAGAATATTTCTACCACTCAATGGGTGGAAGACAGGGAGAAGTTGATACAGGTGTATCAACAAAAGTATCCGGATACTTATACAGAAGACTAGCGAATTCATTAAAGGATTTGGTAGCTTCACCAGATGGTACAGTAAGAACAGCATCAAACATGTTAATCCAATACCAATACGGTGAAGATGGAGTATTCCCTAAGAATACAAAAGGCGGAGTAAGTATTGATATTAAAGAAGAATACAAGAAACTAAAAGACAAAGGAGCACTGTAAAAAAATAGTGCGAATTTTGTTCTGCAATGCAGGACATTAAATTTATTATCAGCGTAGAAAAAACTTGAAGGTGAGCGGAAAATGGTTGAAGAAATTGAAGAAGTTGTTGAAGAAGTTCACGAAGAGGAAGATGCAGAAGAAGAAGCTACTGAAGAAGAAAAAGAAGAAGTAGAAGTAGAAGAAGAAAAAACTGAATCTGCTGGTGAAAAAGACGCTGAAGTACAAGAAATTAGATCTGCAAAGAAAAAACACAAAGCTCCTGAAATTGACGAAGGAATAGAAGCTAATGACGAAGAAGAATTACCTGAAGGAGAAAAAGTTTACGAAGAAAAAGAAAGAAACTGGGAACAAGTTGTTCTTCCTAAAAAATTAGTTGAAGAAATAGTTGCATTATCTGAAGTATACAAATTATCAAACGAAAAAGCAGGAATACTTGCTGAAGCAGTACTTGCAAAATACAATTCAATAATTGTTGAACCTGGAGAAGCAGTAGGAATAATTGCTGCACAATCACTTGGAGAGCCAGGAACACAGTTAACTCTAAGAACAAAGCACTTTGCTGGAGCTGCGGAAGTTTCGGTTGGTTCGGGAATTCAAAGAGTTGAAGAAATTGTTGATGGACGAAGTAAAGCAAAATACCCAACAATGACAATCTACTTATCTGATGACATCAAAAAAGACAAAGATAAAGCAGAAAAGTTTGCTAAATCTTTAATTGATGTAAGAGTAAGCGACATAGTAAAACTAAACGAAGAATTCGAAAGTTTGAAAATTGCACTTGAAATCCAAACTGATAAAACAAAACCACTTGGACTAAAAGTAGATGATATTGCTGAAATACTAAAGAAAGGACTTAAAGATTTCAAAGCAATCTACAGAGACGATACAGTACACTTTGCAATTGAAAAGAAAAGTGAATACTTAAAAATTAGAAAAGAATTACTAAAACTTTTAGAAGAAAAAGTACACGGAGTAAAAGGAATCGGAAAAACACTAATCGTAAAAGATGGTGACGAATACATCGTAAAAACAAGTGGAAGTAACTTAAAAGCAGTACTAAAACTTGAAGGAGTAAATCTTGAAAGAGTATTTACTAACGATATAATCGAAACATCAAAAGTTTTAGGAATTGAAGCAGGACGAACATTAATCGTTACTGAATTAAAGAAAGTACTTGACGATAACGGAATCAAAGTAGATGTTAGACACATTATGTTGCTTGCTGATCTAATGACTTTCTCTGGAGAAATCAAAGGAATTGTTAGAACAGGAATCACAAAAGGAAAAGCATCTCCATTTGCAAGAGCTGCATTTGAAGAAACAACAAAGCACTTACTTGAAGCAGCATTCAAGGGAGAGAGAGAAAACCTAACTGGTGTTGTTGAAAACATCATTGTTGGACAACCAATTAAGGTTGGAACAGGAAACGTAGAACTATTAATGAAATAGTTTTACAACTAATTATTTCAAAAGTGGGGGGCTAAGAGCTCCTCTACTTTTTCTTTTTTAAATTTTTTTTAACCCTAAACCCAATCTTTATAAATCCTCTTTATTGAACTTACTTTATCAAGCAAACCCAAGGGTTTGCGGATGAAGCAAAACTAGGAATTTTGCGGAAGTTTAGGCCTTTGAGAAGTTAAACTAAGAAATTGGTTTAGCGGAGTAAGGGAATAGTTTTACTATTTCTTGAAAAAGTTTCTCCAAAGCACTATACACAAAATGGTGATTTTATGGTAGCAGTGGATTTGAACAAAGAAATTAGAAGAGCGGTTGACACAGGAAAAGTAATCTTCGGATACGACCAATCACAAAAGAAATTATTGGCTGGTGAAGGAGAATTATTAATCGTGTGCAAAAACATGCAAAAAAATGATAAAGAAACAATTAAGCAAATAGCAAATGTTGAAAGCAAGAAATACTACGAATATCCTGAAAACGGATTAGTTCTTGGTAGTGTATGCGGAAAACCATTTGTTGTATCAGCTTTATTAGTTTTAGATGCTGGTAAAAGTAAAGTTATGGAAGCTACTCAATGA
>CAZOCW010000113.1:0-3607 GCA_964578405.1 uncultured archaeon
ATGAAAAGTTCATCAATTTCTTTGTTTGATAATGAGTTAGCATATCTTCTAATTTTCCAGTGCATTTTTAGTTCATTATTTAATTTTTCAAGTCGTTTTTCGTAATCTTTAATTGTAGCTTTTTTCTTTAGCATGTCTGCAATTGTTTGCCCTAAAATATTTCCTGCTTTCATTCCAAATATTACTCCTCCGCCTGTAGTAGCTTTTGTGTGGAAAGCTGCATCTCCAACGATTGCCATGTTGTCTTTTCCAATTCCTTCAAGAGGGGGCCCATAAGGCACAAGTGCTGAATCATATTTTAGTACTCGTGCGTGTGGAAATTTTTCAGAAATAAATTTTTTTAAGTGTTCAGAAACATCTTCTCCAAGTGCACTTCCTAGTCCAATTTTTGCTCTATCCTTACTTAGTGGTACAACCCAAGCAAAAAATCCTTTAGAGTGATCTCCTAAATGTACTTGAACCATATGTTCGTCAAATTCTCCTGAGCAAGTTGCTTGTATAGTGTGAACAAAGTTTTCTTTTGCAATTTCAATTCCAAGTAAATGTCTAACAGTGGAATTAACTCCGTCAGCCCCAATAACAAATTCTGCTTTTCTTAATTCTCCTCTTCCCTGACTTTGAACAAAAAGAGTATTCTTTCTAACATCAATTAACTTAGTATCAGTTGCAACATGTATCCCAAGTAAACGTGCTCTTCGAAGCAGTACTTGATCAAACTTTTTTCTATCGACAACATAAGCAACAGTTTCGTGTTTTTTTATTTCCAAACAGTGTCCGCCTGGAGAAAATATTTTTGCTCCACGGATTTCATTAACTAAAGAATCACTTAAACTTAATCCTAAATCTTCTACTCCTTTTCTTGAGATTAATCCTGAACAATGCGTTGGCTCTCCAATATTTTCATGTTCTTCAAAAATAGTTGCGTCAAAACCTTCTTCTTTCATCTTTAATGCAGTAGCTAGTCCAGCTGGTCCAGCCCCAATAATTGCAACAGTATTCATACTCTCACATAGTTAAGATGTATTGGTATTTAAAGTATTCCTCCACATTTCTTGCTTATGGTGAAAGTTTTTGTTTCGGGGTGTTATGATATTGTCCATGGGGGGCATGTTGAATTTTTTAATCAAGCAAAAAAGTTAGGGGATTATTTGGTTGTTTGTTTTGCAAGTGATGAAGTTTTATTAAAATATAAGGGAAGAGTTTCTGCTTTGCCTGCGAAACATAAAAAGTATTTGCTTGAAAACCTTCGCACAGTTGATGAAGTGGTGTCAAGTAGTAATATTGATGATCCGATTTTTGATTTTAAGGATCATTTTATTAGAATTAAACCAAGCATTCTTGCAGTTACCGAGGATGATAAAAATATTGAAAGAAAGAGAGCTTTTTGTGAAGAACATGGCGCAAAACTTGTTGTTCTTCCTAAATCACTTGGGTTTGAGAAAATATCTACAACTGATTTAAGAAAAAGAATTTGTGAAGAGAAATAATGTTATTTTTTTATTTATTCAGTTAACTTGCTCGGTACTTTTTATTTATTAGCTTCCCATTTCTTCTTTTCAGCTTCTTGTTCTGGAGTTAAATGTTCTACTATTGTTTTTCCTTCTCCAAATCCGTGGCTAGGGTGAGAGAATTTAATAAAGAATAAAATTGCAACTATTATTAAAAATATTATGAATAAAATTACTCCTCCAAAAATTATTGCTATTAATATTATTATTCCTGCATTATCTTGAACCATTTCTTCTGCTTTTGAAGTATTGCTAATTAGTATTGGCGGAGTAGTGAATTTTTGTATTACATTATTGTCTATTATTGTGTTTGCTTGTGCAGTAGTTATTTCTCCTATTCCATAACTAAATGATGCTTTTGATCCCTTTGGAGCATTAATAGTAAATTCAATTACAGGGTCTTCTTTTACAATTCTAAAATTTGCATCAGAAATAATCATTTTAGCCGAAGTCACGAACTCTTTAGGGATCATTTCTACAATTTTTATAACATCCGAATTAGTATCATTAGTAAAAGTGATTGTAACTTTAGCTTGTCGCATGTTTTCTGCTCCAGCTTTAAGTATTACAATTTTTCTTTCAACTCCTGACCCAACAATTGAATCAATTATTAGTTGCATGTTTGCTTCGCTAACTCCAGCGCTCTTTAGTTGTTCTGTTAAATTATTTGAATCATAATAGTAATTCTTTGTGTCAACAGTTTCAACTACTGCTTTTTTGTTAAATTCTTGTAATAGAGTAAGTGCACTTGTAGCTTTAGTTAATGCTGTTTCAGGTGCTGAGTTAATTTGCATACTTGCGCTAGTTATTAGTGTATCTGCTTCTTCTTTACTTGCGTTAAGATCAGAACTAAGAACTAATCCTTCTCTATCAAAGTAAGCGATTATTTCATTTGCTTTTTTTTGCTCAGCGATTGCTAGATCAAATGCTTTTTGGGCCTTTTCCTTAGGGGAAAGAGTGTTAACAGCCGTAATAGTTCTTGTTAGTTCTTTTTTATTTCCTGCTTTATCATAAGCTATTGCTTTTAGTGGGTACTCTCCATTTTCGAATTTTGCACTGTTTAAATCAAAGTAATAATTGTTGTTTGTGTCCTTAATTGCAACATACAATACTTTATTGAAATCAAATTCAACTTTATCAAAATATTTGTCATCACTTGAACTTACTACTACTCTTTTTACTCCAATAAAAGTGTTATTTGTATCTAACCAATTAACTGTTGGGGCAGTATTGTCAATATATACCGTTTTTGTGGATGAATTGCCTACACTTGTTGCTGCACACCAAAATACTATGTTGTCTTGTGCGTTAATAAAATTTATTGTATAATCAAAGTCAAGTGAACTATACTTGCGGAAGTGTCTTCAAGAGTGGATTCACTGCTTGTGGGAGTGTATGCTTTTGCAACTATTTTTGCTCCGCTAACACTTGCTGAGTAAGTGCAAGTAATATTAATTATGTCTCCGTTTTTTGCATAATCTAAGTTTGATGTTGATCCATTTTTTTCAATAGCGATTGAAGCTGTTGCTGATGAAGGAGTAGCGCATATTTCAGTAGAATAATCGCTTTCATTTCCAACAACATCCATTGCAGTTATTTTGAAACAATATTGTGTTCCGTTTGTTAAACTAGTAACTTGACTTGTTGTAAGTGCTTCGTTTGTTAGAGTAGTTTTTAGAGAATAACTTCCACTTCCTGTTTTCATGTAAATTTTTATTTGGTCATTTCCTGAACCAACATCAGCTGTAAGTGAATTCCAAGTTAAAGTTGCTGTGGTACTTGCTGAAGAAACATTTACTCCGCTTGGGATACTTGGTGCCGTAATATCATATAATTGAGTAGCGCGGTATCTGTTTGTGTCAATGTTTCCAGCTAAATCTTTGAATTTAATGTAAATAGTTTTGTTTGTGTCAGTAGCAACACAACCATATGTTGATTTGTTAATATTAAAATCCGAATAAGTTGTTGCATAATTTACCCAACTTGTCCAATTCTTATCGTCACTTAGGTTAGTGCATGAAAATGCCATTTTCAGTCCAGTACTTCCTGAGTGATGAGTTGCGCTAATATTGAATCTTGGAGTATCTGAATTAGTCCAA
>CAZOCW010000114.1:0-2674 GCA_964578405.1 uncultured archaeon
CCAATTCCAACATTACCTGAAACATATAAGTTTTTGTCAGTATAAATATTTTTTCCATTAACATTCAAATCAATATCATTCCAAATTCCTGTGCTATTAGTCCAACCTGCTGTTTGAGTATTAGTATCAGTATAACTTGTTAAATAATTTCTAGGATTTATCAAAGCATTAATGTCAGCGTTCAAATCAATTTTAGTTTGATACAAATTATTTCCATCAATCTGCAGTAAATAATCTCCTTTTGGCTGATAATTAGAATCTGCTTGGAGAATAGTTATATAGGGCGCAAGTGAATTCAAATCCAAATATTGCAACGTGTGATTAAAATCTTGCAAATTTAAAAAAGCTAATACATTTGAATCCCCATAATTAGAGGGCAATACATCCCCAACATACAAGATATTAGCACAACTATGAGTTACTGCACAGTTAGTATCAACAGCAATAGTACCATTATAGTCAATTATTATTGAACTCCCATCAATTCTTACGTTTATTCCGCTACCCCCAAGTAAATTTAATGTTGAATTAAAATCCCCTGGAGTAATTGAGCCACTATTTGTTTGGATTGTGCTCCAAGTCCCCAATAATTTAGAAAAATTTGTGTACTGTAAAGAAGTTAAATGAAAAAATTCGTCTATTCTTCCTCCTTGAAGTGAATCAAGTAAATTGTGTGCATAAGAAGATAAATCACTTAATGAACTACCCGTTTTGTCAATTGAGCTCCAAGGAATTGCATCTACTCCTGGAGTTTCAATCATTCCCCAGCTGATTGAATTAGCAGGAACATTTATTGATTGAAAATTAGCATCAACCCCATAAACTGTTCTCCACCTATTTTCTATCGAACCTAAATTAAATTCATTATTAATCGAAGGGACAAATGTCCCATTAATATCAATTCCGTTGATAGTATAAGAATTTATATCAGAAACAATAACAAGATTTTGAGTATAAAGCGTCCCATTATTTATTGTTGTACCGCCACCACCAAACCCGCCATTAAATTTTGTTTCTCCTGAAAAAATATTATTTCCTGAAAAAGTCCAATCAGCAAGAATATTTTCTGGCAATGCTTTTCTAGGATACCAATCATTTCCATCAGTTTGTTTAACAAAAATTGCATTAGCATCTTCCTTAGAATAATACCATTTATTGCCATCTGTTTGTAAAACAAAAAAAGTATTTGCGTCAACTTGTTTCAAAAAAACATCATAAAGTGAATTATAATCCAAATCACTAATTAAGGCTGTTTGCTTAGATATTTTGTTCCAAGCAATTTGGGCATCAGAAGCAATTTTTTGATTATTAATTGAAGAATCCGCAATTTTTGATTGGGTAATTGCAGAGGCACCAATTCCTTGCTCAGTAATAACTCCTTGCGAAGCTTGAAATTTTTGTCTATCACTAGAACCAAAATTCAAGTCCTTTCCGTTAACTAAAATATCAAAGTAATATACTTGACCATAATTTAGATCAAGCAAAGTGAGCTCACCAAGAAGAACATCAAAATAACCATCAATTATTCCTCCATTAAACTCCGTTCCTGAATCATAAATAATGTTTCCTCCGCTGGCAGAATCAAAAATTTGTATCCTTAAATCCCCTGTTAGAATTAACGCGCCCCCGCTTGATGCTTTTCCATGTAAAGCCATTAATTGGGAAGAAAAAACAACGCTTGAAAAAAGCAAAATACAAAGAAGAAAAATAATTCCTTTTAATACTAGACGCATGATACTCTTAAGGAATTTAACTATATATTCCTTTGCTTAAAAAATCAGCCAAGGTTAATTAGCTAATTGCTTAAATTGGATAAGATTAATTCACAAGTGTTTTCACGCTGAGGCCGAGATTTGAACTCGGGCTCCCTTTCGGGAAATGGATTAGCAATCCATCGCATTGGGCCGCTCTGCCACCTCAGCTGAAGGGTTCCGCCCCTTCAGGACGTGCGCCCCCTCGCTTTGCTCGGTGACGCTAATTAACAGCCTTGACTAAGGCTGGCGAAATAACTTATCCTTTCTTCGAAAGGATAGAGATAAACTTACAACTGATAACTAAATAACTTCCAAAGTAAAAGTATTAAAAAGCGTGTATTAGTGGAAAAAACAAATATAGCTTTTGAAATTATTGTACATCCGAACCAATTACTTTGGAGATTATTGGACAAGTAAAAGAATCAAACTCTCCAGGAGCAAGTTTTTTGTTAATATAATAAGCCACATCTTGAGTAGGATCTAAAGTAAATTCAATGTAATGCCCTTGAATTAATCTAAATGGAATCATGGAATCTATTTGAGAGGAAGAAACCGTTAAAGAATCAGGCAACTTTTCAAGTATTTTTACTGACCTTGTGCCTTTCTTAAATGCTTTCATTATTACAATATTCATTTTTGTTTTTGAATCAAGCATCATGGTTGATCTTACAAAAGAAACATTTTGATTTAACAATTTTGCTTCTTCAACACCTGTAGAACCCAAAACTGCAGAAAATTCATCAACAATTGCGGGGGTTGGTTTTTGTACGGCCCTAGTTGAAACAACATCCTTTTTTGGCGCAGGGGCTATTGGCGGAGCAGGAGGAACAATAGTTTTTGGAGGAATAACTGGAGGAGTTTTATTTAAATTTATTTTAGATGGTGTAGAGGGCGGAGTTGGTTTTGGAGTTTTTGGATCA
>CAZOCW010000114.1:2684-3581 GCA_964578405.1 uncultured archaeon
AGACAGTAAATATTAACAATGCAATTGCAAAAAAGTAATAACTTTGTTTTGAACAGGAGGATTTTTTGGATCCCACATAGGTTTTATTGGAGCTGGTTTTGAGACAGGTTTTGGGGCAGAAGGATCTAATGGAGAAGGTTTTAATTTTTTTGAAACTAAAACAACAGCACCAACTAAAAGAAGACAAAAAATTATTACTACCCCTGAAATTATTAAAAGTAAATTTCCAGTATCTGAAGCAGTTTTCAAATCACTCGGAGGAGCATTTGCATCAGAAAGAGGAATTATTGCAACAGTGTTAATATCTGGAGGAAGAATTGAGAGTTCTTTAAAAAGAATTTTTGAAACAACAGGAGAATTATAATCACTAACTTTGTTTACATCAATTACACTATCAACAAAATAAGTAACACTTTGGCCAGGAGTAATAGTAAATTCAATTACTGGGTCTTTTTGTCTAACCACAAAAGGTAAAGAAGATTTAATCAAATTCGCATCAATTGCAACACTTTTTGGAACTGATTCAATAATTGTAATTTGTTTTAAATTTGTATCAACAAAACTGAAATTAATTGTTACAAGCGTTCTTTGAATTTTATTACCACTAGAATCCCAAACATCTAAATTTGAAAGAATTCTGGAAGAGGAAAAAGAACTTGCAGATTGAGTAGCAACAACAAGTTCTTCAGGAGTCAACAATTGCTCAATAGACTTAGCAGAGCCAGTGCCTGAGGGGTAACTCATACTTTTTTTTACTATTTCTTCAGTAACATCTTTCTTTGTAGGAAGTAATCCACCTGATCCACCCCCACCTCCGCCTCCGCCACCACTAGATCCCCCACCACCACTTGAGGAAGAAACTACAATTGTAAAGTCCATATTATTGTCTGTAGCATA
>CAZOCW010000115.1:0-3555 GCA_964578405.1 uncultured archaeon
TTTTGAGTAAACCCCTAACCCAAAATCAATAAAAAACAAATTTCCTTTCTTTTTTACCCTAGCCAAAAGTTCTTTGTTTGATTTAATTTCTTTTTCATTAACAAAAATAATATTTGAAGTGGTTAAATCCCCATGAATTATGCCCAAATCATGGATTTTTCTAATTAATTTCCCAGCTTCTTTTGCAAGTAATGGTTTTTTTTCAATTACTTCCTTTAGTCGCTTGCCTTCAATAAATTCCATTAATATTTCAGTATTATTCTCATCAACTCTTATTATATTTGGCACATTTACGGCAGTAGATACTTCTCGAAGTATTTTTGCTTCAGATCGGGTTCGAATTTTTCTTATTGAAAGATCAAGTTTAGAATTTCTATAAGATTTTTGAATTCTTTTTTTTGACAAAAGAGCTTTTCCTTGAGCAAACTCTTCCACAAGCTCCGCTTCAGCCCCTTTTTTAAAAAAAGTATTTTTTTGCATAAAAATTATTGATTAACAAAGTAATTAATTTCTATCTTTAATTATGAAAGCAACTACTGCAAATAGTACTAACAACACAAGCAACAAATTATTATCAGGGATAGTCATAGGACTTTTTTCATCAATTGAAGTATTCAGGTATATTGTTCTTGAACAAATTTCGCAAGCTTGAGGGATAGTTAATGAAACTTGCAGACTTGTATTTAGAGGCATATTTTCATCAGAAATTGTAATTATGTTCCCTGCAGAACTACAATTAAAATCAGTAAATGTTTTTGAATACTCTTTTGCACTAACTGACAAAATTGTTCCAGTTTTAACATCTTTCAAACACATTAAAGATAAATTTACATTTCCATCATAATTTCCAGTAAATTTTGTAATTGAATTTCTTGTTGCGATTTGAACACAGCTAGTCCCAGAGTAAAGATATCCTGGTTTACACACAGTTTGACATTTTGTAGCACCGCAACTATTCACTAAAGTTATACTTGTTGGAGCTAATAGTCCAGAATTTGCATCAGTACAAAGAACTGCATTTTCATCTACTACCCCTGAACAATAATATGTTGGGGTTCCAAACAAACATTTATTTTCATCCGCCCCACTTCCTTTGTAATATCCAGTATTACAATGCCACTCACATTTTCTAGAAGTATTTGCATCAACCAAAATACTATTGTTATTATCAAAATAAGTTAATCCTACATTGTCATCTTGGTAAATTGTTGCATTACCATCTGGAGAAGCAGTACACGTAAATCTTGGGCCCACACAAAGTGGGAGACAAGCATTTGGTCCACCAAATAATTGTTTTACTTCACAAGCAGTTAATCCTCTGTTAAATATTACAACATCATCAATTGATCCATTAAACCATTCATTTGAAGTAGCGGGATCTCTTCCAAACTCTAAATTTGAAGTAGAATTAACATTAATAGTATTTCCAGCACCACTCATTGAAGCGCTCATTACCCCATTAACATATATTTTTTGATTATTGTCTCTCACATAACAAACGTGTGTCCAATTATTCCAATCAGTTGAAAGAGACCGATTTACTGCAAATTGATAAATTGTTCCTGAAGAAGCATAAATGTAAGATCTCAAGCTTCCATTAGGGATATTTTCATTTGTATTAATTTGTATTTCATAATCCCCAGTTGCAATACCTCTTTTACCAATTAACTCATATTGTTTACTTCCATCATAAGTTGGTTGTTTGAACCAAAGACAATAACTAAATTGTCCTGTACCAAAATTTAATGAAGAATTATTTGGAACTGAAATATATCCTGTGGACCCATTAAAAAGATATGAATTAACAAACTTTCCTGCCGCAATAAACATCCCTGGTGAAGCAGTCCCATTGTTTGTTGATTTGTAATCGCCAGCATTCACATCAAAAGGATAATATGAAACTAAATTTGAATCTTTTCCAAGTATTGCATTTGCAGGATATTGTAAATCAAGCGCAGAATCATAACAAGTGCAAGCATTCTCATCAATTAAACCATCAGCATCATCATCTATAGTATTACAAACTTCAGTTATTGAGCAATTTGCTTGACAAGCTGCAGGACCAAGAGCTAATTTTTTTATTTCACAGTCTGTTAGTGCTCTGTTAAAATAACTTACATCATCCACTGATCCGTTAATGTTGCTGTCTTTATCGTGACCATCAGTTCTAAAACTTCCTATTCTAAAAAGTTTAATGAACTCATTAGTATCATTAATTTTTCCAATGCTTTTTGTGACACTTCCTTGTAAACCACCATCCAAATATAATTTAAACACATTTCCCTCTCTAACTCCTGCTACATGGTGCCAATTTGTATTTGAAATACCCAAAATAGAACTGATCGAAATTGTACGTGCATCACCACCGCTTTCACCAACTGCTCTAAATCTTACCTTTTCTAAGTAACCTGCCTTTTCCCCTTCAACATATAAAGCAAATCCGCTTTCCCCACTATCTACAGTTTTTCCTCTACCCACAATACCATCATCTTCATCATCATTAGAAGCAGGTTCATTTAGTTTAAACCAAGCACTTACTGAAAAATTATTGTTTTGTGGATAAGGAACTGCTCCCGCTGAAATAAAACTTGTTCCAGTAAAATTTGGTGATTGCATAAATTTGCCCTCCCCAAATGGAACAGAACCAATCGCGGCCCCATTATAACTTCCTTTTGAATCATTAAAGTTTCCATCTAATTTCCAATAATTAGTTAATCCTAAAACATCCAACCCAAGAGTTTGTGATAAAGGGTAAACATTTCCATTTGGTGCAACAGGTTTGTAACATCCACAAATTCCATTTTCATCAACTAGGTTATCATAATCATTATCTAAACCATCACAAATTTCTTCCGAAAAGCAAGTAGCAAGACAAGCACTTGGCCCCTTTGCTATTTGTTTTATTTCACAATCAGTTAACACTTTTGTAAAATAACTAAAATCATCAATAGCCCCATTAAATTGGCCATTAGAGTGGACACTTTTACCCACATAAAAAATTGTACCATCATTTGCCATTGGAAAATTTCGTGTTGCAGAAGCCTCAAGTACTCCATTTATCCACATTTTTTCTGTTTGAGTCCCAAGAGAAGAAGAATAATCCCAAGTGATTATTATATTATACCACTCATTTTTTGACCAATTATTTTTAATTGAGATCATTGTTCTATCATCCCCTAAATCTGCGCACAAATAACCCCCACTACAAAAATAAATTTCCCAATGATCTGCCCACCCCCAAATCCTTCGTTCTATACTAAAAGTTGAGGCATTTATGTCAGTACTTGGTTTAACCCAAACAGAATAAGTTGAGTTATTTTCCCTATTATTATAAAAATATTCCCCTAGATTAATTGCTTTTGTTATAACTCCATTTACATCTTGAGCATTTCCAAAATTTGTTTTTCCTGGTACTGGCGAATAAGTTCCCGAAGTAGTTACTGTCCCTTTCAAATCATCTTTGTTACTATTAAATGGAACATATACACTAAGCCCAGAAACTCCTTCACCGAGAGTTTGACTAAGTGAATAAATATTTCCATTCGGCGCTTCAGT
>CAZOCW010000116.1:0-3534 GCA_964578405.1 uncultured archaeon
ATTATTCTTCAAACTAATAAAATAATTTTTATCAATCGCATTCAAAGAAACATTACTAATAGCAAGTAAACCAGTCTTCGAACTAATCTCACTCGCAGTCGAAGAAACATTAGCACCACTTTGTGTTTGAGTAATAACAACCCCAACAACAACCAAAGACAAAACAACAACAATAGCAATAATAACCAAATACTCAACAGTACCCTGCCCTGATGCTTGCACCTCAAAAGGTGTCCAGGACAGACCCTGTCCTCGCTCGCACTCCGCAGGGTGCAAGAGGGAATGAGTTTTTTGAGACACTCGCGCACGATTAACCATGAGAAAATAAACGCATTTCCAATATATAATACTTATTTTCACAAAAATGAAAACAGTTTTTTTACATTTGCATTTTTGAGAAGAAATAACTTCCAATGAATAGGAAGAGTGCACTTACCGCAATTAGTATTACAAAGTCAAATCCTAATCCAAATTGTGCAGAGCCTGATAAAGTTCCTCTTAGTGCATCCACCCCATAAGTTAGTGGGTTTAATTGAACAATTAAACCAAGTGGCCCAGGAAGTCCACTAATTGGAAACAAAGATCCTGACAAAAAAAATAATGGCATTAGTAAGAAATTAATGATTAATTGAAACGCGTGCATGTCTTGCATTGTTGAAGCAAGTGCAGTTCCTAGAGCAGTGAATAGTAATGCAATTATGAACATTGCAACTAGTGCAAGTGGTAGCATCCAAATATTTGTAATTTGGAAACCAAATAGCATTGCGATAATTAAAACTATTAATCCTTGGAAAACGGATACTGTTGCTCCGCCAATAGTTCTCCCAACCATTATGTTTAATCTAGGTACTGGAGCTACAAGCATTTCTTTTAGAAAACCAAATTGTCTATCCCAAATAACTTCTATTCCAACAAAGGTTGCTGAAAATAAAATACTCATTGCAATTATTCCAGGAGTAATAAATTGTAAATAATTTCCCCCACCAGAGGCAGCAAACATTGGGCCAAACCCAAATCCTAGTGCGATTAAGAAAAGCAGTGGCTGACCTAAAGATCCAATCATTCTTGCTTTTGATCGGTAGTACTTTTTTACTTGTCTTTGCCATAACACGTATAATTCCATCATAATCTCAAATCCACTTTCAATTCTTTCACTTAATTATCCCTTCTATCTCTTCCCACTCCACATTTTATGCATTCTTAAAAATCCATTCTCAGCTTCTTGGGCACGTATTTCTTTTCCTGTAAGTTTGATGAACGCAGCTTCCAAGGTTTTAGTTTTTGTTTTAACTTTTAGTCCCTTTGCTGTCCCCTGAGCAACTATTTTCCCATGATCAATAACCGCAATTCTATTTGCTACTTTTTCAGCTTCTTCCATATAATGAGTGGTAAAGAAAATTGTAATTCCCTCTCGCTTGTTTAGATCCTGTATGTATCCCCAAATGTGATTTCTTGTTTGTGGGTCAAGTCCAATTGTTGGTTCGTCAAGGAAAAATATTTTTGGGTGGTGAAGTAATCCGCGTGCGATCTCAAGTCTTCTTTTCATTCCACCTGAAAAGTTTTTAACAAAATCATCCTTTCTATCCCAAAGTTCTACAATCTTTAAGAGTTCTTCAATTCTCTTTTTTCTTAGTTCTTTTGAAACGTGATAGAGTACTCCGTGGAGTTCTAAGTTTTCATAAGCAGTTAAATCATCATCTAAACTTGGATCTTGAAAAATTATTCCAAAACTCTTTCTCACTTCATCAGGGGAGGTTTTTGGATTAAAACCATTTAGAATAACTTCCCCCTTATCAGGGTTGAGTAAAGTTGTAAGTATTTTTATTGTAGTAGATTTTCCAGCTCCATTTGGGCCAAGGAAAGCAAATATTTCTCCTTCGTTAACAGAGAACGAAACGTCCTTTACAGCGTCAAGTTTTCCAAAAGATTTGGACAAATCCTTTACTTGAATTATTTCTTTTGACATGACAAAAATAAAGCTAAAGAGATTATAAACGCTCGTTATGCCCCAAACACAAGAGCAGTAGTTTGTTTTAGAATTTGATTTTTATTAGTTCTCGTTTTAGTTCCCCAAATGAAGAATTGAAGTTATGCAATGCATGTCTAACTTTTTCTTCCCCTTGGTTAGGAGGCATTACTCTAGTGTACGTGTGTAATTCTTCTAGCCCATGCATGGTTTGTAAATATTGTGCAGCAGTTGGTTCGGATGGAAGAACATAATGTCCTCCGTGATCCACAACAGGTTTTTTTCTCCCTTGCATAAAATCCACTAACTCTTCCACGTTTGCTTTTTGATTTATTCTAACCACTCTAAGTAGTTCACGTATGGAGTCCCCATTTTTTTTCAAAAATATTTCAAAGGATTTTCTTTGATTAGGATACCAAAAATCAACTAATGCTCTTAATCTAATTGGAGGACTCTCTCCCGCTTTAACGGATTCTTTAATTTTCTTTACTGTTTCTCTTCGCACTTGTGCTAAGAACTCTTGGTAACCCTCTCTTTTTTCTGCAAAGAATCTTTTCTTTGCTTGCTCTATTCCGTCCCAACCATGCCTTTGAAAAGCATCAACTGTGCTTAGCGAGTGTAATTGTTGATCAATATCCGCATCCACGTGTGAGAGTACTTGTTCGTTTGATACGAGCTCTGCTCTTCCAACAGTTGTGTTTCTTGGTTTCATTGGAGCGGAACTTTCAATATAATTTCTTGCACTTCTTACTGCACTCTCAGAAAACTCCCCACTATGTTCCATTACCATTCTTGCCATGTTGTGCACATGAACTCTCATTTGATTAAAATCAGAACCCACATCAGAAAAAGAAGCTTGTTTGAATTGTCTTGGAGGAATGTAAGTTTCGTGGTGAACTTGTTTTACTTTCTTCTCTTCACCCGCATACATTGCCTCTCGTTCTTTTAATCTTTTTTCAAATTCAGAACCAGCTCCTCTTTGATCCCATCTCCCATAAAAAGGAACAATAGGATTTCTTCCGCGAAAGTTAGGCATAATAAAAATAGTGCTAATGAACTAAATAAGCTTTTTCTAAAAGGCAAATTAACAACCAATAGGTCAAATAATTAAATGATCAAGGAAACTAAGATTTAAGCAGTTTTCATTTTCTCAGCAACTATTTGAGCTAATGCACTAGTTAACTCTAAAGTTGTAGGATTCATTTCGAAGTAAATTTTAATTTTCTCCGGGTCGCCACCCATGTCAATAAGTTGAGTCCTTAAAGTTTCTTTCTTTTGTTCTTCTGTGCTTGAAAGTGCTTCAAGACTTGCTCCTTTAACTGTCATTGTTACAATTAATCCATCTTTTGCAAAAATTGCAGTGTAAGTTGCTGAAAGCACGGATTTAGATCCATCATCAAGATAATACATTCCTGAAAAATCTGCTCCGGGTATTCCTTCCCAAACTGGCGCATTACTTGTTGGATCCAACACTTCTGACCCTAAAGTTCCATTTGTAATTGTTTCTTTTATTCCTTCAAGAGAATCCGTTGCTCCATCGTTATAGTATCTATCCTATACCCACCAAT
>CAZOCW010000117.1:0-3523 GCA_964578405.1 uncultured archaeon
AAAAGAAAGAGGAATCAAAGGCTGAAGAGTCAAGCGAACCTGTTGGTAAATATAGCGAACAATGTGCTTTGTGTGGCAAAGCTCCGACAGACAAACATTGGGGCGGGCAATATTTTCACAAGAAATGTTTTAGACAAGTAAAGAAAGGCGCAAGAGGAATGATTTAGTTTTTTTAAAAAGATTTTCTTTATTTAAATCCTAATACTTGAAATCCAAATTTATCAATTTCTTCTTTTGACCAAAACTTTTCACAGTCTTTTGTTCTTCCAATCCAAGTGATTTTTTTCTTAACTTCTCTTCCAGTGTATTTTTTTGTTTTTGGATTCCATTCTTTTAAAATTAATGTGTCCCCTTTGTTCGCTTCAAAATCATTAAGCCTTAGTTCGTAATTTTTATCTCCGGAGAGTATTGCTTCAAAGTATTCTGGCCAAACTTTCTTTTCTATTAGTTTTGGCATAATTAGTTCACTTTATTTAAATTCAACTTTTTTGTTTCTTTTTCACTTTTGTAAATTTATTTCTTTTCTTAGTAAATCGCTTAAAACTTTTCCATCAATTCCTTTAAAGCTAGGGTCTTTTGCAATGTCTCCCATTAGTGGCCCTATTGCCCCCATTCCTTTTGCTTTTACTAAACTTGAGTTTTTGTTTACGAGTGAAACAATTTTTTCTTGTATTTCTTCTGAGTTAACTTTTGCACTTTGTTGAGTTGAAAATATTTCTTCAAGTGTTTTTCCGTTTGCAATTTGGGAGAGGGCGTCAGAAAGCATATTCTTTGAAATTCTTCCTTTACTTTCTGCAATTAATAATTCTTCAATTATGTTAAGAGATATTTTTTCAGTAGAAATTCCTTCTCTTTTTAGTTCAGTTATTGTTTGAAGTAAAAGTGAGGCAGCAACTTTTGCATTTACTCCTTTTGCAACTAGTCCTTCAAAGTATCTTGCATAATTTGATAGTTTCATTTCTTCAATGTGATTTGTGCTTAATCCCATTTTTGCATATTGTTTTTCTCTATCTAGAACACTTAATGGCAATTGTTTTTTGATTTCTGTTAAATATTTTTCATTAATTTCTTTTGTGGGAATATCCGTTTCAGGGTACATTCTTGCTTCTCCGGATAATGGTCTTTGGTATTCGCTACTTGCGTCCTCTAGTGCTCCGCGTGTTTCTCCAGGAATTTTTTCAAATGCAACAACAAATCTATCTTTTATTGCGTTAAATGCTTTTTTGGCATTTTCTTCTTCAGCAACAATTAAAACAAAATTATCTTCACCAGTGCAATTTAATTCTTTACAAACATTATCGACTTCAATTTGGGTAATCCCATAATTTGGTAATTCATCTCTGTGGAGTAATCCGCTTACCCCTGTTGCTTTTGCGTATGCTGATAGTTCGCTTCCAAATCTTTTAGCTCCAACTTTTTCCCCCAAGAGTCCTTTTGCTTTTGCAATTTTCATTCCAAATACACTTTTTCCTTTAACAAATTTGCATTCAGTATTTGCGAATGTATCAGTAAGATTTTTTGGGGCTTGGAATAACTCAGTAATTAATTCTTCTTTAATTTTATCTTTCTTATCTCCCCAAATTGCTTTTGCTGCAGTGAATTGTGGTTTGTAATTTTCATTTAATTTTTTCATTAGTGCGATTAAATCTACTTGTCTTTCTGCTTCTTTTTCAACAACTGTTCCAATTAGTTCAAGTTCTTGGCAACCTTTTATTTCGCATCTAGTACCTTCTGCGATTGAAACATTAACATCCTGTCTAATTGTTCCTTTTCCTCTTTTTGTACTGCAAGTTAATCTTAATATTTCTCCAATTTTCTTAGCAGTGAGAACTGCTTCTTCTGCTGTTCTAATATCGGGGTCAGTTGCAAGTTCAATTAATGGAATTCCAAGTCTATCAAGATTGTAATAAATTTTTCCTGCTTCTTTTTTTATTGGTCTGGCAGCATCTTCTTCAAGAACTATAGTTTGTACTCCAATTTTTTTATTTCCATTTTGAGTTTTTATTTCAAAACTTCCTCCAAAAGATATCATTGCAGTTCTCTGAAATGCACTTGTGTTTGATCCATCAATCACAGTTTTTCTCATTGTTACAATTTTATTTGCGGGGTGAGAATTGCAAAGTAATGCAACTTCAAGGACAGTTTTTAGTGCCCCTTCATCCATTGGTTGTGGGGGTTCTTCATCAAGTTCAACAAGAGAAATATTTTCTTTTTTTCCTGAGTAAAAGAAAGTTTCATTTCGTTTAAATGCATCAAGCGCAGTTTTATCATATTCTCCTAGTTCGCTTGCAACCGGTCTTAATTTTCTTTCAATTGTAAAATCAACTTCATCAGTAAGGGTACTTGGGGTTCTAATGAATAGTTTTCCAGTATCTAGCTGTTGGTGTACTTCAAGTCCCGCTTTAACTCCAAGTTTTGCAAAATCTAAATTGGGGCTGTTTATTTGCTCTTTCATATATATTGAGGGTAGGGGAAAGGAATTAAAATAAGTGTTTTTGTTCTGATTTTAAGGAGTTATATTTTTTTACGCATAGGAAAAAAACTTCCTCTATTTGGATGAACCAATTGGCCAGGCAGCTGTTTTGCCCATTCGGCTAGTGATTTTGGATCCTTCATAGAATATCCCATTATTCCTTTTAGTGCTCTTTTTGGGGTTAATCTCCAATGAGGATTTTTTGAACTAATATTGGTTTGTAACTGTTTTATTTTCATTTTTCTTGCTTCTTCCTCGGCAAGTCTTAGTATTTTTAGGATAAGAAATTTATTGTTTTTTGGACTTGCCCTTTGTTCTTTTACTATAGTAACAATTGATAGTTCACTTTCTTTAAGATTAATTTTTCCAACTTTTATTGGATGCGTTGGGGATATTGCAAATGTTCCAACAACTTTTCCTTCTGTTTCTACAAAGAAAAGTTTTAGTCCTTTCTCAACCATTTCAGTTAGTATTGGGGGGATTAGTCCTGTTTCATATCCTTGTCTTTCTACAAACTCGATAAATTTTTGGCTCTCTTGAGGCGTTACTATTCTTGCGATAATTTCTTGCATAAATATTTTCATTCATTCAAGTATTTAATTGCGTGCAAAAGGTGGGAATTTTGGTCTTATTTAATTAGTTGTTTATTTTTGCTGTAACAAGTTGTACAGTTTCCTTATTTTTGGGGGAAGCTTTTAATATTTGTTTTTGTATTGTTTTTCTATGGTTAAGGAAATTAACATTGGTTTAGTGGGACTTGGTACTATTGGTTCAGGGGTTGTAGAAATCCTTCAAACTAACTCAAAACTAATTGAAAAAAGAACAGGGGTAAAAATTAACCTTGTTAGTGTTTGTGATAAATTTACTGAACGAGCAAAGCAATTGAAAGTTGATGATATTTGTGTTTCTGATTATAAATTATTATTGAAAAATAAAAAAATTAATGTTATTGTTGAATTAATTGGGGGATATGAGCCCGCGCGTACAATAATAATGGATGCAATTAAATCGAAAAAATTAAAAATATTAACTTGATTTGCAGTATTTGAT
>CAZOCW010000118.1:0-3457 GCA_964578405.1 uncultured archaeon
CTGGGCACAGTGGTGCTTGACCAATAACCATAACAAGTTGAGTTCCAACCAGTTTGAGTAAAAACACTATTCAAATAACTAGAACTAGGATAACTCATATCAGGCAAAGTAGCAAACTCAACATAAGAAGGAACTCTCCATTGCCCCGCAACAGAACCATCAGTCAAACCCCCACTACCACTCGCAAGAGTACTACAATAACTCAAAGCACTCTCCCAATCCAAAGTCGCACAATTATCCTTATGATCCTTCTGCCAACACAAACCAGTATAATTATCTAAAACAGTACCACCACCACAACCATCAACTGTATAAGACTTAGCAGTACCATCATTACTATTATCATCTGGGGCAGTTCCATAACTAGTAGTCTGACCAGAATGCAACTCAACAGAAGAACCAACACTCGCAGTCCCAGTTATTCCAAAAATCGTTGCAGTTGAAAGAATATTATCAGCGTTCAAATCACTATCAATCGTATTCAAATCAAAAGCAGCATAATAACCAGCACTTCCATGCGGCGATGTATTTGATAATGTTACCGTTGGAATTGTTCCAACTAATTTACTTGATGAATTCCCATAAAAAGAATACCCACTCAAAACATTCCCATCCAAAGCATTACCATCAAGAACAGGACAAGTAGGACAAACAGGACAACTACCCCCACCACAAGAATAACTCCCAGTAACACCAAACAAAGAAACCCCCCGCCTAATATTTTCAGAAACCAAATCCGAATCAACTATCTTCAAATTATTCCCCTCATAAAAACCCGAAGAAAAAACAGAAGTCTTATCACTCAAAAAAGAATAATTAGTTTCCACAACAGAATCAAAATCACAAACAGAACAATTCTTGTCTACAACCGGACAATTAATAATGGGACAATTCGCACCGGGGCAAACAAAAGAACCAACAACACCAAAAATATTTTTTCCAAAAACAATATTAGAAGAAATCAAATCAGGATCAACCTCACTCAACTCCAAATTATTAAAACAACCAGTAACTTCCCCAGAAGAAGCACTCAAAACACTTGAAGAAAAAACAGAATTACAATCAGAAACACTAGCCCCATTCAAATCATTAGAAGAAACCTGAGAATCAGAAGTACAACCAAATAAAAACAAAAAAACAAAAACAGACAAAAATAAAAGATAAACCATCCCGCCCTTTGCTTTAAAACCACAACTCAATTTACTAATATCAAACACTTCAAATCCCATTTTCCCCACTCCCAAAAAACTGACTAAACATGCAACAATGAGAACCAAACCCATATTTAATACTTATTTTCTCAAAAAAAAAAAAAACAGTTTTCCACAAAATAATTAACAAACAATTTCTAAATTAGGCAAGTTGCAAAGGAGAAATAGATTGCTTTCTTTGCAAAATATATTATATTATGTCAAATGACTTTCATTTGACAGTTATCAAAAAACATTGTTTTTTGATTTTATCACTTAATTTCTAAAGAGATGTCATACTGGAGGGGTTTTTGGAACCCTCCAATATGAGTTGTGAATTTAATACAAACTGGTTTCCCAGTTTGTAACAATAAAAAACCTTGGGTTTTTTATCTAAACTAAACTATTTATCGAATGAAGTCCAAATCAAGGTCTCTGTCTCTATATCCTCTTGATGATTCCTTAGCGTCACCTTTTCCAGAGAATTTACTTGGAGATGCCTTAATGTATGGGCTGTGAACTCCTGTGAAAATACAGATTACTTCAATCTTATTTTCGAAAGTTGGGTCAACTCTTGCACCCCAGATAACTACAGCTTTTGGATCAATTCTTTCTGTTAACATTTCACCAACAGCGTTAGCTTCACCTAAAGTCAAGTCAGGTCCTCCAGTAATGTGTATTAAGCATCCTGTAGCTCCTGCGATATCTATGTCTAATAAAGCGTTCTTCAAAGTGTCTTCAACAACTTCGTTTACTTTATCAACAGACTTTGATTCACCAACAGCAATAACTGACAAACCTTTGTTTGACATTATTGATCGAACGTCAGCATAATCTAAGTTGATTAAAGATGGTTGTGTAATAGTCTCTGTAATTCCTCTTACAGTTCTTGCGATTACTTCATCAGCAACTTTGAATGCATCCTGAATTGGTAAATTTGGTACTAATTCAACTAATCTGTTGTTATCAATTACAACAACAGTATCACAAACTTTTTGTAATGTGTCAATACCTTCTTCAGCTTTAATTAATCTTGCTTTTTCTAGAGCGAATGGATAAGTTACCATTGCGATTACGATTGCTCCTTGTTCTTTAGCAATTCCTGCTACGATTGGTGCAGCTCCAGTTCCTGTTCCTCCACCCATTCCAGCTGATAAGAATAACATATCTACTCCAGCTAGTACTTCTTCAAGAGCGTTTCTTGAAACTTCAGCAGCTTTAGCTCCAACTTCTGGATATCCGCCTGCTCCTAATCCTCTTGTAACACTTTTTCCGATTAAAACTTTTGTAATTTCATCGTTAACAATTGCCAAGTGTTGTTTATCAGTGTTTAATGCAACTAATTGTGCTCCAGATATACCCATTGCAGCTAATCTGTTAACAGCGTTACATCCAGCTCCTCCACAACCAACAACCATTATTTTTGGTGTACCAAATTCTTCAAGCTTATCATCTTGTACAGATGATGCTTTTCCCATAGCTCCTTCAATTAAAGACTTCATCAAAATCACCCTTTTGTCCTTTTGGGACAAATTTATAATTACATCTATTGCCTCACACCTTGCTTATAAACCTTTCCTTTTATGTATAGGTTTTTAACGGTTTATAGGGAAAAAGAAGCTCAAATAAGGCTTTTAACACTCACTTCGTTGATTGTGGAACTAGGTAAAGTACAACAAAGTGCCTTAAATCGGCAAAATGACGAGGTTGACGTAAAAAAACACAATATACAAGTTAAATAAGTGTTATAATTGCTTCTTTTGACTAAATTAAGCACGTTCTGACCATTTTTGACCCCCAAAGCACTACTATTACGCAATTCGCAAGAAAGTGGTATGTAGAAGACAAAATAGAAGTAAATAGTGGAAAATATCAAAAATGGTTTAAATTGGCAATCTTATTAATTTAAAGTGCCATTATACATACTAGTTTTAATCAATTTTTGCATTCTGGTGAGAAAAATTTCACCAAAACTTTTCAAAAGAGCAAATTACATAACAAGTTAACTTACAACTCAGTTGTTAACCCAAGATTTTACCAAATATCCCCTATTTTTTATTAAAAAAAGTGAGTGTTCGGCAGCACTTGCCACCAAACAAATAACAAAATTAGATTAACTATTCAATCAAATTTCCAATAAAATATTCAGTGTCAGGAACTTTTGTTGATCCAGCTTGACTGAAAGTTTGGGTTGCATTTGATCCGCACAAGTCAATTAATTTACTTGTAGCGCCCTCAGGCAACACGGAAGTCAATGGAGTAATATC